>CBHWBX010000117.1:0-10323 GCA_966111935.1 uncultured Gemmatimonadaceae bacterium | reverse complement strand
GGCCGGCACCCTTGGTGATGACGATGAAGTTGATCGAGAAGAGGATCAGGAAGAGCACGAGGCCGACGGCGTAGTTGCCGCCGATCACGAACTCGCCGAACGCCTGGACGACGCTGCCCGCGTGACCGCTCGACAGAATGAGGCGGGTCGTACAGACGTTGAGCGCGAGACGGAAGAGCGTGAGAAGGAGCAGCAGCGACGGAAAGCCGCTGAACTCGAGCGGGTCGGTGGTGTTGAGCGCGACGAGCAGCACGACGAGCGACGACCCGATGCTCGTCGCGAGCATCAGGTCGAGCAGGATCGGCGGCAGCGGCACCATGAGCAGCGCGACGATGAACAGCACGGCGATCGCCATGCCGATTTCGGCATTGCGGCGCGCGTTCGACTCGCCGATCGGAAGCGGGGCGACGGCGGTGCTCATGCGCGCACGCTCACGGTGGGAGCGCCCAGGCGGCCGCGGGTACGCAGCACGAAGGCGAGGACTTCAGCGACGGCCATGTAGAGCTCGTAGGGGATCATCGTGCCCACGCGCGCGGACTTCAGAAGCGCGCGCGCCACGGGGCGGTTCTCGACCATGGGGACGCCGGCTTCCTTCGCGATCTCCTTGATGCGCTCGGCGACCTTGTTCATGCCGATCGCGAGAACGATCGGCGCGGGAGCGATGTCGGGGTCGTACTTGATGGCGATCGCGATGTGCGTCGGGTTGACGATGACGACGTCCGCCTTCGGAACGTCCTTCATCATCTGCTTGCGCGCGTACTGCCGCGCGATGGAACGGCGGCGCTGCTTGACGTGCGGATCGCCGTCGTTCTGCTTCATCTCCTGCTTGACCTCTTCCTTGGTCATGCGGAGCGACTTCTCGAGCTGCCACCACTGCCACACGTAGTCCGCCGCGGCGAGCGCGAGGTACGCGGCGCCGGCGGTGCTGAGCATGCGGACCGAGTAGCGCTTCACGACGAACAGGAAGCCGAGCTGCGACTCCTGCGAGAGCGCGATCGCGTCGGGAAGGGCGGCCTTCACCGAGCCGTACACCGCGGCGCCGATGATGGCGATCTTGCCGAGCGACTTGAGCAGCTCGACGATCGGCTTGATGCCGATGAGGTTCTTGATGTTCTCGCCCGGATTGAGGCGCGAGAACTTCGGGGCGAGCGGCTTGAGCGTCACGACGCCGCGCGCCTGAAGCGCCGCGATCGCGAGCGTGCCGACGGTCATCGCCGCCACGAGGCCGAGCGTCGCCGTGCCGGCGCGCGCGACAAGATCGCGCAGGATCAGCGGCGCCGACTCGCGATCGATCTGGATCGTGCCGATGTTCGCGAGCCCGCTCCCCATGATCTCGGTGAGCGACTTCCCGGCCATCGGCGCCATGCCGCTCAGCACCGCGGCGCTGCCGAGCAGCGAGATCGCGATCGTGAGCTCCTGGCTCTTCGGGATGCGACCTTCCTCGCGCGCCTCGTCGCGGCGCTTCGGGGTCGCTTCTTCTGTGCGTTCTGCTTCGGACTCGTCGCTCACGCGCGGCCTCCGTGCGCGAGGGCGGTGAGGACGCGATCGAGGGTGTTGTTGTACACGCCCGACCAGCCGTGGTAGAACGCGCCGATGAACGGAATCGCCGCGGCGAGCGCGAAAAGCCCGATCCCGATCTGAATCGGGAAGGCGACCGAGAGGAGGTTGAGCGACGGCGCGGCGCGCGAGAGGATCGCGAGCGCCGTGTTCGCAACGAGGATCGCGGCGACGACCGGGGCGGCGAACTGCAGGCCGAGTCCGAACAGCACCGTCCCCGTCTTCACCATCGTGAGCAGACCGGCGGCGTGGATCCCGCTGCCGATCGGAATGAACGAGAGGCTGCGGCCGACGGCGTCGATCATCACGAGGTGCGCGTCGACGGCGAGCAGCAGCGTGACTGCGAAGAGATTGAAGAACGTGCCGAGCACGTTGCCCGACGCGTTGTTCACCGGATCGAAGATCGCCGCGCCGGAGAGACCGACCTGAACGCCCATCAATTCGCCCGCGACGCTCGCCGCACCGACGAGCAGCGCCGCGCCGAGCCCGATACCGAAGCCGACGAGCGACTCGCCGACGAAGGTCTCCGGCGTCACGCGCGGCACGACACCGCCGGCCATCGCGAGCGGATGCAGCACCATCGCGAGCAGGACGGTGATCGCCGTGCGAACCGACACCGGCACCGATTTCGTCGAGAAGACGGGAGCGACCGCGACCATGCCCCCCACGCGCAGGAACAGCAGCACGAGGGTTTCAGCAGAGCCGGGGGCGAGGAGGTCGGGGATCACGAGATCAGCGAGGGGAGGCTGCGGAACAATTCGGTCGTGTACTTCACGAGCAGCTGGATCATCCACGGCAGCGCGATGATGAACACCGCGCTGACGCCGACGAGCTTCGGGACGAAGGCGAGCGTCTGTTCCTGGATCTGCGTGACCGCCTGGACGACGCTCACCGTGAGCCCCACGAGCAGCGCGACGACAAGCATCGGGCCGGCGATGAGGATCGAGAGCATGACGGCGTTACGCGCCAGATCGACGATGAGTGCGTGCGACATATCAGCGGAAGCTCGTGACGAGGGACTGCACGATCAGCGACCAGCCGTCGACGAGCACGAACAGCAGGAGCTTGAACGGAAGGGAGATCATCGCCGGCGGGAGCATGAACATGCCCATGCTCATGAGCACCGAGCTCACCGCGACGTCGATGACGATGAACGGAAGGAAGAGCGCGAAGCCGATCTGGAACGCCGTGCGCAGCTCGCTGATCACGAACGCGGACGTGAGCGTCACCATCGGCACGTCGTTGAGCGTCGCCGGCGCCGCTGTCTTGCTGATGCGGACGAACGTCTCGATGTCCTGGCGGCGCGTCTGCTTGAGCATGAACGCGCGGAACGGCTTGGCGCCGATCTCCATCATTTGCGCCTGATCGATCTGGCCGTCCATCCACGGCGTGAGCGCCGTGCGGTTCACTTCATTGAGCGTCGGCGCCATCACGAAGCCGGTCAGCAGCAGCGCGAGGGCCGCGACGAGCTGATTCGGCGGCGCGGTCTGCGTGCCGAGCGCCTGCTTGAGGAAGTTCAGAACGATGAGGATCCGGGTGAAGCCGGTCATCATCAGCAGCAGCGTCGGCAGCAGGGTGAGGAAGCCCATCATCACGACGACGCCGACGGTGCCGCTCAGATGCAGGCCGTCGTTGCCGCCGAGCTTCACGTCCATCGAGTTCGCCGACGGGTTTGTCGAACGCTGGGCCATCGCCGTCGGCTTCGTGCCGTTCTGCGCGAGCGCCGACACCAGCTCGGCCGGCGACTTCGCGGCCTTGGCACCCGCGACCGCCTGCGCCGCGACGTTCGCGAGCTGCGCCCGCGACGGCGGCTTCGCCGTCACCTGCTGCGCGCGCATCGTCCCTGCGCTCACGACCGCAAACACGACCGCGAGCCCCGCACCGCGCAACGCACCCTTGAACGCCGCCTTGAAGTCGAGCGGCGAGTTCGGCCGGACGCTGTTCAACGCCGGTTCATCTCGATCCCCGCTCCCCGCTCCCCGATCCACATTCCGTGACGTCAGCTCCTCGCTCTCGAGCTCGAACAACCGATTCACTCCGCCCTCGCCGACCGACACGGCGACGACGCGCTCGCCGACGCGAATGACGGCGATCCCCTGCTTGGGGCCGAGCGCCAGGCGCTGCACGACCTCCATGCGAAGAGTCGATCCCGTCGACGACGTCGGCGCGAATCGGCGAAGGAGCTTGAGCACGATGCCGAGCAACGCGAGCACGAAGCCCAGCGTGAGCAGCACGCCCATCACGGAACCGAAGGTCACGCCACGGCCTCGGGCGCCGCGATGTTCGCGATGATGCGCGTGATGCGCACGCCGAAGTGCTCGCCGAGCACCACGACCTCGCCTTCGGCGAAGCGGCGGTCGGCGACGTAGAGATCGATCGGCTCACCGGCGAGACGCTCGAGCTGCACCACCGAGCCGCGGCCGAGACGCAGGATGTCCTGCACCGTCATCCGCGTGCGACCGAGCTCGATCGACAGCGGAAGCGTGAGGTCCATCAGCATCGCGAGCGGCACTTCGTTGCCGCCGGCCACGCCGGCACCGAGCTCGGCGAGCTCCGGGCTCTGCGCGTCGAAGTCGGACTGATTCATCAGAGTTCTTCCAGGGAGGAGGGGAGAGGTTCAGCGCTCAGCGGCTCGAGCACGCGCACGGCCAGCTTGCGGCCGACACGGCCCGCCGCGCTCTTGAAGCGCGGCTGCTTGCCGACGAGAAGGTTGACGGTCGAGTCGACGGGGATGCCGGTCGAGAGCATGCTGCCGACCTTGAGCCCCGCGATGTCGCGCATCGACAGACGGAAGTCGGGAAGACGGGCCGCGACCTCGACGCGCGTTGCGCGCAACGCACCTTCGGCGACGACGCGCTGGCCGGGCGGCTCGTGGCGCGCCTGCTGCGCGCGCGCGTTGCCGGCGCCGGCGACGAAGAACTTTTCGAGCACCGACAGCGGCAGCGCGATCGAGACGAGGCTTTCCTGTCCGGCGAAGCTCGCCGTGATGTTCGTGACGAGCACCGGCGCCTCGCGCGCCGCGGCCTGGATGATCTCGGGGATCGACTCGAAGCCGGAGAGGCTCAGCTCGAGCTCGATGTGGTCTTCCCAGATCTCCTGCACGAGGTTCATCACGCGCTCGGCGACGACGCGCACCGCGAGTCGCTCGATCGGCGTGAGCGCGCGGTCGAGGATCGTCGCCTCGGAGCCGCCGCCGAACAGACGGTCGACGAGGTAGTACGCGAGCTCGCGGCCGATGTCGATCACGGCCTGCTCGCCCACGGCGTCCTCGCCTTCCTTGTCCTTGATGTCGAGGATGAACGAGTTGCAGCTCGGCGGTAGCGACAGCACGTATTCACCGAACGAGATCTGCTCGACGCTCTGGAGGCGCAGGTCGACGACGCCGCGCACGCGGCCCATCAACCAGCCTTCGAACGACTTCACGAGACGGCCGTACATCGCCTCGAGCACGTGCAGTCGTTCCTTCGACACGCGGTGCGGCCGACGGAAGTCGTAGATCTGCACGTCGGTCGACGGCCGCGGCGCGACGCCGCGCTCCGGCGCGCCGCCGAGCATCATGCGATCGATGTCGACCTGGGAGAGCTGTTGCGAGACCTGTTCGGCCCCGCGCGACGGACGCGGAGCGGTCATTGAATGACGAATTGCGGGAAGAAGACTTTCTGAACCGCGTTCTTGGCGAAGAGCGGGCTCACGGCGTCGAGGACTTCCTTCTTGATGAGATCGCGCTGCGAGACGTCGGTCAGCTCATCGATCGTCTTCTTGCCGAGCAGGCCGAGGATGCGGTCGCGCACTTCGGCCTCCTTGTCCTTCATGGTCTGCTCTGCCGCTCCGTCCTTGAGCTCGAAGGTCGCCGTGACCATGAGGAACCGCGTGCCGCCGCTGTTCGCGGGATTGAGCACGAGGTTCTCGATCGCATGCAGGACCGAGGCGCTTTTCTCTTCGGATTCGTGCTTGGGCGCGGGCGCGGCACTCCGGCGCGCGGCGAGCAGCGGTCCGACGGCAAAGAACCCGGCAGCACCGCCGGCCAGGAGGCCGACGAGCGCGAGCAGCAGGACCGTCCGCTTGCCTTTCGGCGGGGCGTCCGTGGCTGCTGCGTCAGGGGCCTGTTCGATGGCTTGAGTCGCCATAGGGAGCGAGGGGAGGGAGGAGCTGGGTACAACAGGGAGGGATTACGGCACCGGGAAAAAGCAGGGTGGGGGCCAGCGGAGGATCGAGGATCGTGGATCGTGGATCGCGAATAAATACAACAACTTATGGCGTTGAATTGGCGCCGATGCTCGCTAGGCACATTTGTCCCATCACCCCCCCTCCGGCAGGTTTTTCCTAGAAGCCGGCGGCCAATTTTGCCGCTGGCGTGCGACGAGGGGCGCCGGACGCAATCACTCGCGCCCGACGCCCCTCGATCTCGATCCCCGCCTCTCGCTCCCCGATCCGATACTACGACTTCAACTGAACCAGCTCCGCCAGCATCTGATCCGACGTCGTGATCACTCGGCCGTTCGCCTGGAAGCCGCGCTGGGCGACGATCATGTCGGTGAACTCCTGCGCCAGGTCGACGTTCGACATCTCGAGCGCGCCGCTCGCGATGCTCGCGGTCGTGCCTTCGCCGGCGAAGCCGGTCACGGCGAGACCGGAGTTGCCGGTCACCTGGTACATGTTGTCGCCGACGCGCTGGAGACCGCCCGGGTTGTTGAAGTCGGCCAGGACGATCTGGCCGAGTGTCTGGGTCGTGCCGTTCGTGAAGGCACCGAGGATCGTGCCCGACGCGTCGATCGTGAAGGTCTGGAGCGTGCCGTTCGAGTAGCCGTCCTGATCACGCATCACCGCGCTCGACGAGCCGGCGAACTGCGAGAGGCCGGTCATCCCCGAGCCGAGATCGAGCGTGAGATCGACGTCGGCGCCGCCGCTGTTCGGCGTGAACTTCGCGCCCGGCGGCGTGAACGTGCCGCTCGTGTCGATCGTGCCGTCGGCGGCGAACTTGATCGGGTGCGTGCCAGACTCGGTGATGCCGGCCGACGAGATGTCCATGCCGGTCTTATCGAACTTCCAGTCCCACGTGTTCGCCGCGGTCTTCCACATCACCATCTTCAGCTCGTGCTTCGTGCCGAGCGTGTCGTAGACGGTGATCGACATGTCCTTGAACGCGCCGGCGTTCTGCGGGAGCGCGCGCTGCGTCGGATCGAGCGCGTCGACGGAGGTCGCGCCGCCCTTGTCGAAGACGCCGGCGGCGGCGTCGAGATTCCCCGACACGGTCACCTTCGTCGTCTGATTCGCCGGCGCCGTCTGCCCGACGGGGATGCGAAGGTCGCCGATGCTGTCGCCGAGCTTGCCGTTCGTCGCCATGCGGCCCTGCACCTTGAAGCCGTTCGACGGCATCACGAGGGTGCCGTCCGAGTCAGTCTCGAAGTTGCCGGCGCGCGTGTAGAAGTTCTGCGCGCCCTTCTTCACGACGAAGAACGAGTTGCCCTGGATCGCGAGGTCGGTGTTGTTGCCCGTCGACTCGAGATTGCCCTGCGTGAAGCGCGTGTCGATGCTGCCGATCTGCGAGCCGAGTCCGACCTGCTGCGCGTTCATGCCGCCCAGGTTGTCGGTCGGGCGCGTCGCCGCGCTCATGAGCTGCGCGAACCCTTCCTTGAACGTCACGCGGCCGGCCTTGAACGCGATCGTGTTCACGTTCGAGACGTTGTTGCCGATCACGTCCATCTTGGTCTGCTGATTCCGGAGGCCCGAGACGGCGGCCGAAAGAGCGCGAGGCATGTCTAACTCCGATTGATGAGGAAGAAGCGGGAAGCGCGACGACGGTGACTGCGGGGGAAGCCGCGTCGCGCGGAATCGATGACTTAGTCGGTGACCTGCACGACGCTGTTGTACGGGACGGTGAGCCCGCCGACGTTCAGCACGAGGCCGTTCGCGCCGGTGGCGATGCCGTTCACGCGGCCGGTGACGTACGTCTGCACGCTCACCGCGTTGCCCTGCGCGTCCGTCACGTCGATGCCGTAGGTGTAGTTGCCGTTCAATCCATCCCCGGCGCCGCCGACGTCGAACGTCTGGCGGCCGGCCTTCACCGCGCCGAGCTCGCGCGTGCCGACGACCTTGCCGTTCGCGTCGTAGATCTTGAGCGTCGCCTTCGCGCCGTTCGCCGAGACGTCCGCGGTGACGCTCGTCGCCGCGTTGCTCGTCCCGAGCTCGATGCCGTTGCCGGCGGCGAGCACGTGATGCCCGATCGTGCCGATCGCCGCGTTCGACTGTACGGCGCCGAGCAGTGAGCCGGCGGCCGTCGATTGATTCGAGAGCGCGCTGTTGATCTGCTGGAGCTGCTCGAGGCTCGAGAACTGCGCGAGCTGCGCGGCCATCTGGTCGCCCTGCATCGGGTTCATCGGATCCTGGTTCTGCATCTGCGCGATGAGCAGCTTCATGAACTGATCCTTGCCCATCGCGCCGCCGGGCGCGGACGCCGCACCCGAGGTCGTGCCGGACGACGGCTTGTTGGCCGTCGTGGACGTTGCGCTCGTGATCACCGTTCGCCTCCGCGCCGCTGGCGCTGTTGCTGGCGGCCGCGCTCCTGCTGCGACCGTTGACGATCCTGTTGATCCTGCTGGTCTTGCTGCTTCTGCCACGCGTCGCCGCGTCCGAAACGCGACTGCGTCGTTGCATCGCCCGACGACTGCGAGCCCTGACCGGCCGCCGCCGCGGTGACGGTGTTCGTGTCCGTGGCCGCGCGGACGCGCAGCTCGCGAAGCTCGACGCCGTCACGACGCAGCGCCTGCGACAGCTCGTCGCTCCGCGCGCGCAGGAGATTCGCGACGCGCGCATCGCCGGTGTCGATCGTCGTGTCGAGCGACGTCCCGCGAAGCGAGACGTGCACGCGATCGGTCGTTCCGTTCGCGCCGTCGACCGACATCGTGATGTGCGACAGCGAGCGTGCGGGCGCGCTGTCCATCGCACTCATCACGCGCTCGGCGCGCGCGGCGGCGTCGCTCGCCGTCGGGGCCGCGGCGGCCGTCACCGGCTGGCCCGGCGGCGACGCCAGGTCGCGCGTCGAGAACCCGGAGAAGGCCGTGTAGCCGTTGCCGCGTGAGTCGCTCGATGACTCCTGTCGCGATCCGCCGTTCGAGGACGCGCTGCCGCTCTTCGACGACGAGACCGCATGGCTCGCCGACGACTGCGCGACCTGCGCCACCCGAGCGACGCTTGCGACGGTCGCCGGACGCTCGACCCGAACATCGGCGACGCGCGCGACCTCTGCGAGCCGTGCCACCGACACCTGCCCCGAGCCCGTCGCGTCAGCCGGCTCCGAGGGTTTCAGCGATGTCGCGTCGACGCGGACGTTCGCGTTGCCACGCAGTTCGAGATGTCCCGGGTCCTTCGCACCCAGGGTACGCAATCCTTCTTCGTTCGCGATGCGCTGAAGCGCCTGGTACGCTTCGGGGCTCGCCGTGCCGTTGTCGAGCATCACGTCGACCGCGCGCCCCTGCGAGTGCTTCGAGCTCTGCGTCCAGGTGACGACCGGACCGTCGGTCGTGCGCCCCTGTGCGTAAAGCGCGTTCTGCCGCGCCTGGCTGCGGAACGTCTCGGCGACGGATACATCGTGTCCCGTCTCCTGCTCGACGCGCGAGATCACCCGTGCGAGCTTCGCCTGCAGCTCCGGGTCGAGCGCGTTGATCGCGCGAACGACCTCGTTCGCCGGCGCCGGCGTCTTCGACTCAAGTACCGGCGCGCTCTCGCCGACATTACCAGTGTCGCCGTCGCCGGCGTCGGCCTCGTCCTGATCGAGCTCGGACGTGCCCTCGGCGCGCGTCGGCGCCTTCGCCTCGTGCTTCGGAGCGTGCATCGCCGACGCGAACATGCCGGCGAACGACTCCGCCTCGTGCGTATCGTCGGCACGCGATGCCGAGCTGCGCTCGGTCGTCGCGATGCCCGACGCTGATCCAATCGCGGAGAGGGCCATCACTTCGATCCCATCGCGAGCTTGCTCAGCTTCGCCACGCGCTCGGGCGGCAGCGCGGCCATGATCTGCGCCGCCTGCTTCACGCCGACGTAGCCAAGGATGACGTGCACGTCGTTGTCCGACATGTGCTCGAGCACTTTCGCCGCCTGCTTCGCATCCATCGACGTGAAGACCTTGGCGATGCGACGCTCCGACGCTGCCGCGGCCGTGTCGCTCGCCGCCGCGGCGGCCGTCGCCTGACTCACCGCCTGCTCGAGCTGCGACGCGTGCGCCGCGGCCTTCGCCGCCGAATCGGTCTTGAGGGGCGTCTCGACCGGCGGCGCCACCGGCTGACCCGACGCGACGACCGCGGTGTCAGTGGCGCTCTTCACCGTCGAATCACCCGCGGCCTTTGTCGAGTCGGCGTGCTGGCCGTTCGCCTTCAGCGAATCCGCTTTCGCGGAATCGGCGTGGGTTGCCGGCTTGACCGGAGACGGCGGCGTGATCGCGATCTTTGCGCCCGCCGATGCGGCGGTCGCGAGCACGAACGTCGCCACGAAAACGATCACCGGCTTCATGCGCTCGTCGCTCCCGAATCACCGCTCGACTTGCGTGCGAAGCGCGTCAGTGCCAGCTCGTCCATCTGCCGCATGTCTTCGGCGCTGTCCTCGCTCCGCCAGGTCTCGAAGTGGCGATCGCGCAGGCGGCTCAGCACCCGGCGAGCCTGGAGCGCGGACGTCAGATCGGTGCGCGCCTGATTCACGACCTGTTCGGCGGCCTCGACGCGCGACTGCGCATCGACGATGTGGTGGTTGAGCTGCTCGATGACGTAGCCGATC
>CBHWBX010000116.1:0-10443 GCA_966111935.1 uncultured Gemmatimonadaceae bacterium | reverse complement strand
CGAGCATCGCCTTCGGCACGCGCCCCCAGTCGATCCACTCGCCCCACGCGTCGTTCACCGGCACGCCGTCGAAGAGCACCGCGGTGCGGCCTTCGTCGACGCCGCGGATCGACACGATCTGCGCGGTGCCGCCGACGAGACTGCTCTGGCGCGGCAGCTCGACCGCGGGAATCTCGCGCAGCATGTCCTGCGCTTCCCGGCTCGGGCTCTGACGAATCTGCTCCGGCGTCAGCACGTTCACCGTCGACGCAACCTTCGACGCCTCGATCGGCGTGCGCGTCGCCGAGACGATCACGCTCGAGAGGAGCAGCGAGCCCTCCCCGAGCGCCACGTCGTGCGCTGCCGCGCTCTCGCCGACCGTGACGGTGCTGCTGTCCGTCGCGCGGCCGATCGCGCTGATGTAGACGCGATGCGTGCCCGCCGGCACGTCGCGCAATGTGTATACGCCCTTGGCGTCGGTGATCGCGATGCGCTCCGGCGCGCGAAGCGCAACACGGGCCCCGGCGATCGGCGCGCGGGTCTGGGCATTCGTCACCGTGCCGCGCACGCTGCCGCCCTGCTGGGCGAGTGCCGCCGGCGCGACGAAAAGAACCGCGGCGCTCGAGACGACCGCCGCGAGACGAAGAATCAGCTTCATGGGAGTTCGGCTGAGTGGATCAGGGGTGGGATGGCCAACTCTTCATTATACGACCGGTACACGACCCGCGCTGGCGGTGAACAGACGTTTCATCCCCGGCACGCGGCAGATCGGGCAGTTCTTCATCTTCGGCTCGCGCAGGTAGGTGACGCTCACGGGGCCGAGCACTACGGTGCGATGCTGAATGGTGTCGTCCACCGTCACCGAGACGGCGAGGGTCGTTCCGTCGAGGTGCCCGACGAAGCGCGCCGGCAGCGTCGGGCCGATCGCGATCGGATATGCGCGCAGCCGGTAGCTGCCGGCGACGTCGAAGCTGCCGTTCGCGTCGACCGCGATGCGTCCGGACACGTCTCCAAAGGTGCAGCCGACGTGCAGATGCACCGCCGTATCCTGCACGATCAGCCCCGGGGTCGCGCCCCCCCCGGGGCCCCCGGCGAGCTTGCCGTCGTACGCCGCTATGGGGGTGGTCGCCGCCGCACCGGCGGCGACGACGGCGGTTCCAGCGATGAACAGGGTGATGCGCATCGGTCGTTCTCCAGATCCAGGACGAGTCTGCAACCCATGGCCCAACCGCCAATCGAACCGCTGTGTCACATTGCAGCAGACTCGGCGGCTAGCGAAACTTCGCCGAATGACGATTCATGTCGAGAACCTCTCGAAGCGCTACGGGCCGTTCTGGGCCCTCCGCGGCGCGAGCTTTTCGATTCGCGACGGTGAGATCGTTGGCCTCATCGGCCCGAACGGGTCCGGCAAGACGACTCTCTTCCGGTGTCTCGCCGGGATGATGCCCGCGACGCTCGGCGAGGTGCGGCGCGACGCCACGCCGATCCCGCCCGACGCGCGAAAGTCGCTCCTCTACTTCATGCCCGACGGCGTGCGCCCCTGGTCCGACCAATCCGTCGACTGGGTGCTCCGTTTCATGTCGCGCATGTACGAGGCCCCGGCGAACGCCGTCGCCGAGCTCGACGCGCTGCTCGGCCTTGCGCCGCTGCGCCACGCGCGGCTCGGCGAGCTCTCGAAGGGCGAGCATCGGCGCGTGCTCCTCGCGGCGGCGCTCCTCACCCCGCAGCCGCTCCTCATGCTCGACGAGCCCTTCGACGGCCTCGATCTCCGGCAGACCCGCGACGTGATGTCGGTGCTGCGCGAGTTTGCGTCCCGCGGGCGCACGCTCTTTCTCTCGATCCACCAGCTCGGCGACGCCGCGCGCATCTGCGATCGGCTCGTGCTGTTGAGCAGCGGTCACGTCGTCGGCGAAGGGACGCTCGACGAGCTGCGCGCGAAAGCCAACCTCACCGACGGCGGGCTCGAGGAGGTGTTCCTTGCGCTCACGTGAGCTGATTGGAAAAGAGCTGCGCGAGCTCGCGGCGTCGCGGTCGTACTGGCTGATGCTGCTCGTCGTCGGCGCGCTCGTCGGACATCAGGTGATGACGTCGGCGTCGATCTACGCTGAAGCGAGCGGCATCGGCGGCGGGCCGTCGGCGCTGTCGCAGGGACTGCGGCCGCTCGAGGGATTCGTCGTGCCGGTGTTCGGTGCGTACGATCTTGCCGCGACGCTCCTTTTTCCGTTCGTCGTCATTCGACTGTTCGCGAGCGAGAAGCAGAGCGGTGCGCTCGCCCTGTCGCTCCAGCTGCCGGTGTCCTTCAACGTCGTCGTTTCCGCGAAAGCAGTCGCGCTGCTGATCGGGTGGATCGTCGCGGGACTCGCCGGCGGCGTTGCGCTGCTGTTGTGGCGCGCGATCGGCGGACACCTTTATGCGCCCGAGACGCTGAACGTCCTGCTCGGCCATCTGCTGCGCGGACTGCTGACGATCGGCATCGGCGCGGCGTCGGCGGCGCTGTCGGCGAGCGCGGCGAGCGCGGCGATCATCGCGCTCACCTTCACGCTCGGTACGTGGGCGCTCGATTACGTCGCCGCGGCGCGCGGCGGCGCGATCTCGGCGATTGCCGCGTACACACCGTCGTCGGCGCTGCGGGTGTTCGAGCACGGCGAGCTGCGCGTCTCGACGGTCATGATCCTGTTCACCCTCGCCGTCGCCGGGCTTGCGATCGCCGCGGTGTGGATGCGCGAAGGGGACGCGCTGCGCCTCCGTGCCGCGCGAGTGGCGACGGTGATCGTCTTCGCCGCGATCGGCTGCTCGCTCTTCGGCCGGATCCGCGCGTCGCGCGACGTGAGCGAGGATCGGCGGAACTCGCTCCCGCGCGCCGATGAGACGGCGCTCGCGGCGCTCGACGCGCCGCTGCACATCACGGTGTATCTCGCCGCCGAAGACCCGCGGCTCGTCGATCTCGAGGGGGTGCTCGCGAAGCTCGAGCGGACGATGCGCTCGGTCAGCGTGACGTACGCCGCGAAGAGCCGCAGCGGGTTGTTCGAAAAGCCCGATGCGCACTACGGCGAGGTATGGTACGAGCTCGGAGGAAAGCGAGCGATGACTCGCTCGTCCACCGAGCCGATCATCCTCGAGACCCTGTACGAGCTGGCCGGGCGGCAACCGCCAACGCCGGTGGACGAAACGCCGTATGCGGGGTATCCCCTGAAGGCGCGTCCCACGATCGCGCCCTGGGTGTTCTTTGGCCTCTGGCCGTTGTGTGTCGTCCTGCTGTGGTGGTGGGTTCGTCATCCCCGCCGCGTGCGCTCAACCGAGGAGTGAGATGAGAACGTTTGGTCTGGCACTGGGGCTCGCGCTGGTCGCGTCGCCGGTCGTCGCGCAGGCGAAGAAGGGCGCGTCCGACGGCACGAAGCACGTGAGCTTCGCGAGTGAGACGGTCGGGCGCGAGCCGAAGACCTTCGCGCCGATGGTCGGCAGCTGGGTGATTGCCAAGGACGCCGGCAAGAACGTGCTGTTCATCGACGGGCGCGTCTGGAAGCGCGGGCAACCCGCGGGCGGTCTCGCCGACAAGGCGCGCGAGCTTTATGGCGCGCGGAACGAAGAGTTCATCGAGAGCGTGAAGGCGTTCGCGTACTATCCGATCGCCCTCTACAAGGGCCTCGACGACTTCGAGAACGGCGAGATCTCCGTGCGCTTCCAGATGGTCGGCGGCACGCTCGACCGCTGCGCCGGCATTCTCTTCAACGTGAAACCGAACGGCGATTATCTCACGGTCCGCTACAACGGCACCGAGGACAACGTCGTGCTGTGGACGTTCAACAACGGCGTGCGGAAGTTCGTGAATCGCGCGCCGACGCTCATGCCGCTCGAGCTCGGGACCTGGCACACGCTCAAGATCAGCGTGCACGGCACGCAGCTGAAGTCGTGGCTCGACGGCCAGCCGATGCACGACTACACGCTCCCCGCCCCGGTGTCGGGGAAGATCGGCGTCTGGTCGAAGACCGACAGCATGATTCAGTTCGACGACTTCACCGTCACGCCGAGCGCGAAATGATGAAGATGCATCGCATGATCGCCGCGGGACTGCTCGCTGCGGCGGCGACCCGCGCCGGCGCGCAGGGGACGGCGCAGACCGCGTGCAAGTGGAGCGCGAACGACGCCTGGGTGAAGCGCCAGGCCGAATTCTTCGACGACAGCAAGGGCGGCTGGTCGAACGATTCGCTGCGCAAGGCGCTCCTCGACGCCGCGGCATTGACGGCGCCGCTGAAGATGCCCGTCTCGTTCGGCGTCGAGATGGAAGGGAAGTCGCCGAAGTACGGCGCGACCGCCGACGTGATGGTCGATCATCTGAAGAAGCTCGCCGCCGAGCGGACGTCGACCTGGCCGACGAAGACTGTCGTCGGCGCGGCGGGGACGCATGCGGTGTATCTGCTCGCGCTGCGCGACACCGGGCTCGCGCGCGGCGCGCTGCATCGGATGATGGAAGCCGGTCCCACGGAGTCACCCGCTGTCGACGTGGCGATGTTCGAGGACCACATGCGCATCGTCTGGGGAAGAAAGCAGCTCTACGGGACGCAGTTCCGGATCGTGAACGGCAAGGTCGTGCTCGCGCCGATGGAGGACTCGGCGCACGCGGATCTTCGCCGCGAGGACGCGGGCCTGCCGCCGTTCAAGCTCGGGCAGTGCGTGGCGAGGTCGTCGCGGTAGGACAGTTCAAACGGCTGGAAATACGAAGACGCGGAAGTAGCGGAAGCATGGAAAAGAGCTCTGTTGGTTCTCTTCCATTTTCTTCCGCTCATTCCGCGTCTTCGTTTCCAACAGTTCGAGGCTCGAACTACCGTTTCTCTTCCATGACCCCGAGCATGTTCCCCTCGGAATCGCGGAAGGCCGCCAGCCACAGATCGTGATCCGGCATCCTCGCGATCAGGTGCGGCGCTTCGAGAAACTGGACGCCCTTCGCTGAGAGATCGCGATGCACGGCGTCGATGTCGTGCACGAAATAGTAGAACATCGAGCTCATGCGCGGTCCCTCGACGCCCTCGGACGTGCCGAGCATCAGGCGCACGCCGCCGCAGTCGAAGAAGCTGAGCGTCGGGCCGGCGTCGAAGAGATGCCGCAGGCCGAGCGCGTCGCGGTAGAAATCGCGCGCACGCGCCACGTCGTCGCAGACGACGGCAATCTGGCCGATCCGGGCCTGGCTGAGGTCGGGCATATCTCTTCCACTATACGGGCTCGAGGCCGCCGGCGGAACAGCCCAGCCGGATCCCGGGCTTGCGCAGAAAGTTAGGTCATCCTAACTTATGAGAATGGCAATCCATGATCTCCAACCGGACCGCGCCCCGGAGCACACGGGAGAGCACACCGGCGAGCACGGCTGGCGGCGCTCGCGCGTCGCGCCGAGCCTCCAGGAGGTCTACCGCTCCGTCGACATCGGAAGCCAGGGGCACGGCTTCTTCCGGAAGCTCCTCGCCTTCGCTGGACCGGGATACCTCGTCGCCGTCGGCTACATGGACCCGGGCAACTGGGCCACCGACCTCGCCGGCGGATCGAAGTTCGGCTACACGCTCCTCAGCGTCATCCTCATCTCGAACATGATGGCGGTCCTTCTTCAGGGACTCGCCTCGAAGCTCGGGATCGTCACTGGACGCGACCTCGCGCAGGCCTGCCGCGATCACTTCTCGCGGCCCGTCGCGATGATGCTGTGGATCCTCTGCGAGATCGCCATCGCCGCCTGCGACCTCGCCGAAGTGATCGGCTCGGCGATCGCGCTCAACCTGCTCTTCCATCTGCCGATCGCGATCGGCGTGCTGATCACCGGCCTGGACGTGCTGCTGCTCCTCGCCCTCCAGAACAAGGGCGTGCGCGTGCTCGAGGCGATCGTCATCACGCTCATCGCGACGATCGGCGTCTGCTTCCTCTTCGAGATCATTCTCGCGCGCCCGGAAGTCGGGCCGCTGCTGCGCGGCTTCATCCCGTCGTCGCAGATCGTCACCAATCGCGAGATGCTCTACGTCGCGATCGCCATTCTCGGCGCGACGGTGATGCCGCACAACCTGTATCTGCACTCCTCGATAGTGCAGACGCGGCGCTACGAGGAGACGACCGAAGGGAAGCGCGAGGCGGTGCGGTTTGCCTTCCTCGACTCGACGATCGCGCTGAGCTTCGCGTTCTTCATCAACGCCGCGATCCTCGTCGTCGCCGCGGCGACCTTCCACACGAGCGGGCATCAGGAAGTCGCCGAGATCCAGGACGCCTATCAGCTGCTCACGCCGCTGCTCGGCGCGGGCGCGAGCGTCTCGTTCGCCCTCGCCCTCCTCGCGTCCGGCCAGAACTCCACGCTCACCGGCACCCTCGCCGGACAGATTGTGATGGAAGGCTTCCTCAACATCCGCATCCGCCCCTGGCTGCGCCGGCTGATCACGCGGATGATCGCCATTGTGCCGGCGGCCATCGTCGCGTTTGTTTATGGCGAATCGGGTACCGCGCGGCTTCTCATCCTCAGCCAGGTGATTCTGAGCTTGCAGCTGTCGTTCGCCGTCTTCCCTCTCGTCTCGTTCACGTCCGACAAGCGGAAGATGGGGACGTTCGCCAATCCCGGCTGGCTGAAGGTGCTGGCCTGGCTGATCGCCTTCGTGATCGCCGCGCTCAACGCCTGGCTGCTGCTCCAGACGTTCCGCGAGTGGATGGCCTGATGTACAAGCGCATCCTCGTCCCGCTCGAGCATTCGGAGTACGACGCCGCGATCATCGAGCACGTGCGCAAGCTCGCCGCGCTGCTCCACTCCTCGGTCGTGCTCATCCACGTCGCCGACGGCTGGGCGGCGCGGAACGTCAAGCAGCTCAACCTCCGCGAGTCGGAGGAGATGCGCGTCGATCGCGAATACCTCGAACAGACGTGCGAGGTGCTCGAGAAGGATGGGATCGAGGCCGACTGCATCCTTGCCGGCGGCGATCCTGGCAAGGAGATCGCCGAAGCGGCGCTGCGCGAGCATTGTGATCTCATCGCGATGTCCACGCACGGGCACAAGTTTCTGAAGGACATGATCTACGGCAGCGTCGCGAACGAGGTGCGCCACCTCTCACGCGTCCCGGTGCTGCTCGTACGCGGCGAGCGTCGGAGCACGCCGCGCGGTCCGACGCGGATCGAGTCGTGACTCCCGCGGCGTCCGGCGTCACGGCGCCGGTCGAGGACTACCTCAAGGTCATCCTCGAGCGCGAGTCGGCGAACGACGGCGCGGTCGTCGGCACGAACGAGATCGCCGAAGCCCTTGGCTTCGCGCCGCCGTCGGTGAGCGGCATGATCCGACGCCTCGCCGACCTCGAGCTCATCGAATACGAGCGCTATCGCGGCGTCCGCCTCACCCGTGCCGGCCGTCGCGCCGCGCTCCGCACGATCCGCCGCCACCGCGTCATCGAAGCCTATCTCACGATCGCGCTCGGCTATGCCGACGACGAAGTCCACGACGAAGCCGAACGGATCGAGCACGCCGCGTCGGATCATCTGATCGATCGCATGGCGGCCGCGATCGGCGATCCCATGCTCGATCCGCATGGCGCGCCGATCCCCACGCGCGCCGAGTGTGACAAGGGCTAGGTCGTCGCGCGCGACAGTCCGCGGCGCTCCATCGATCCCCAATCCTTCTTGCCGCGGAGATACTTGATCAGGCCGCGCAGCCGCCAGATCACGGTGAGCTGACGGTAGCCGAGGTTCTCGAGGAAGATCCAGCCGACGAGACGCAGGCGATCGCTCATGCGCGTGTAACGATGGTAGCTCAGCTCCTCGAGCAGCAGCGTCATGATGCTGAGCAGGATGCCGTAGCCATAGGCGAGCAGGAAGAACATGATCGCGAACGGCACGTTGATCGCGCCGATCGTCAGCCCGACCACGGCGCCGATCAGTCCGGCCGCTTCGACGACGGGCGCAAGCAGCTCGACGAAGAAGAAGTACGGATAGCCGACCATCCCCATGCCGCCGTACTTCGGGTTCGCGAAGATCGCGCGATGCCGGATCAGAACGTCGGCGAGGCCGCGGTGCCAGCGATCGCGTTGTCGTCCGAGCACCCGTGACGACTCCGGCACTTCCGTCCACGCGACGGGATCGGGCACGAAGCCCGCCTCCGCCGGCGTGCCGTCTTCATAGCCTTTCCGGCGGAGGCGAAGCACCAGCTCCATGTCTTCGCCGACGGTGTCGCGGGCGTAGCCGCCGATCGCGAGCACGGCGTCGCGGCGGAAGAGACCGAATGCGCCGGAGATGATCAGGTTTCCGCCGAGACGATTCCAGCCAAGCCGCCCGAAGAGGAACGCGCGCAGATACTCGACGACCTGGAAGGCGGCGATCGGGTGCTTCGGGCAGCGCAGGTCGAGGATGCGTCCATCGCGAATCATCGAGCCGTTCGCCACACGCACGGTACCACCCGCGGCGACGACGTCGGTGCGATTCAGGAACGGCCGCACCATGCGCTGCAGCGCATCCGGCTCGATCAGCGTGTCCGCATCGATCGAGCAGACGAGATCGCCGGTCGCGAAGTTCAGCGCCGCGTTGAGCGCGTCCGCCTTGCCGCCGTTCTGCTTGTCGACGACGATGAGATTGCCGTGCGTCCGCGACCGATAAAGAGCCTTCACCGGCTGCGACTCGACGCGCTGCTCGAACACGCTGTGGATCGGCACGAGATCGAACGAGCGTTTGAGCACGCCGATCGTGTCGTCCTTCGAGCCGTCGTTGACGACGATGACCTCGAGGTTCGGATAGAACAGCGCGAGCAGTGACCCGATGCTGTCGACGATCGTGGCAGCCTCGTTGTACGCCGGCGCGAGGATGCTGATGCGCGGCGCGGCGACGGCGCCGAGGATGCGCTGTCGGCTCTCGCCGCGCACGCTCGCCACGTGCTCCAACAGCTCGCGCGACGCCGAAACGAGCAGCACGGCGTAGAACGAGTTCACCGCCACGAAGTAGAACAGGATCGCCCACTCGAGGCGGACGAGCGCGAGGCTGGCGAAGTCCGCCCAGCTCATCGCCTCGCCGTCTCCATGCGCAGCTGCGCCGCGGCATCGAGCACGCGCCGCACGATCGGCGTGCCGACAGTGTCGCGCTCGGAGGCGCGGCGGAGGAGCAGCTCACCGGGGCCGCCGAGATTCTGCAGGGCGATCGCCGCGCGATAGCGAACCTGCCAATCCGGATCGTCGACCAATCGGGCGATCGCCGGCGCGGCGGGCCAGAAGCCGAGCGACGCCAGCCCATCGACGGCGCGACGGCGCACCTCAGCGCTGGAATCGTCGAGCAGCGTCGCGAGCTGCCCCGACGCATCGGCGCCGCCCACCGATCGCAACACGTCGGCGACGGCGGCGCGAACCTCCGGGCGCGGGTCGCCGACGAGCGACGCCACCGCGGTCGCGAAGTCGTGCGACGGGGACGTCGCGGCGACGCCGAGCAAGGGGAGCAGCGACGGATCGTCGCGATGCGCGAGATGCGCCGCGATCGCCGCGTGCGCGGGACGTCCGAGCCGCACGAGGGAATCGCGCGCCATGAACCGCACGAACGGGTGCCGGTCGGCGAGCATCGCGATCAGCGCCGCGATCCCACGGTCGCTCGCCGTCAGCCCGAACGCCTCGGCGGCCTGCGCGCGGACGAGCGGGTGGGCATCACGCGCGAGCGCGAAGATCGTCTCGTCGCTCTGCGCGAACATCGTGAGCAGGCGCGCGGCGTTGAGGCGGCGCCACCAGAGAGAGCTCTTCGCGCGTTCGCGTGCGAAGGTCAGCAGCCCGCACCGCTCGGCGACGCCGGCCAGCCATTCGCGATCGTCGCCGACGAGATTCGGCGCGAGCTCGGCGAAGAGACGTACCTGCGTCCCGCGCGGGAAGCGGCGCAGCTCCGTTCCGGCCGCGTCGTCGACCATGCCTTCCTGTAAGCCGTGATAGAGCAGGGCACGGCCGCGCTCGAGCATCGGCAGGCGGATGGCGAGCGTCGAGCGAAGCGCGACGGCATGCCAGAACACCGCGGCAAGCGCGAGCGCGATCAGAAGGCCCTCGACGATCAGCACCCAGACGACGCGATCGTACGACGTCATCCGGAGCGGGTCGCGTCCATGGCGCGGCGCACGCGCTGCATGAGCACCGGGACGCTGAATGGCTTCACGATGTGATCGAACGCCCCGAGCTCGAGCGCCTGGAGCACTTCCGTCTCGTGCGTGCGCGCCGTGAGCATGACGACGCGCGACGAGCGGGTGACGTGGTCGCGCGACAGCGCGCGCAGCACGGTGAATCCGTCGTGCCCGGGCAGGCCGACGTCGAGCACGATCACGCGGGCGCGCACCTTCGGGGTCGGACCGGCGAGCAGGTTCATCGCGCTGACGCCGTCGCCGATCGCCATCGTCCGATAGCCGCGCGTCTGCATCGCGTGCTCGAGCAGTCCGACCAGCACCGAATCGTCGTCGGCGATCGCGACCTCGACGACCGGCTCGGTGACCGGGCCGCCCCCCGGCGC
>CBHWBX010000115.1:0-10453 GCA_966111935.1 uncultured Gemmatimonadaceae bacterium | reverse complement strand
ACCCCGAGCTCGTGATCCTCGACGAGCCGTTCAGCGGCCTCGATCCGATCAACGCGCAGGCGTTGAAGGACGCGGTGCTCGAGCTGCGGCGCCGCGGCAAGACGGTGGTGTTCAGCACGCACATCATGGACAACGCCGAGAAGATGTGCGACTCGGTCGCGATCATCTCGCGCGGCGAGAAGGTGCTCGACGGCACCGTCGCGGGCGTGAAGGCGCAGGCGGGCGCGCGCAACATCGCGCTGGCGATCGCCGGCAACGGGCACAATGGCGTCGGCGACGTTCTGCGCGACCCGCAGCTGATCAGCAAGGTCGACGACAACAACTACTACTTCGAGCTCGAGCTGGCGCCGAACGCGGATGCGCAGGTGCTGCTGCGCCGCCTCATCGAGGCCGGCGCGTCGATCAATCGCTTCGAGCTCATGCAGCCGTCGCTGCATCAAATCTTCTTGCAGCGCGTCGGTGCGAAAGGCATCGAGGCGGGGATGAGCGGCAATGGATAAGAAAGTCTTCGTCGTCGCGAAGCGCGAATACCTGGAGCGGGTGCGCACGAAGTCGTTCGTGATCGTGACGCTCATCATCCCGGCGCTGATGTCGCTGGCGATGCTGCTGCCGATGTACATGGCGGCGAAGGCCGGCCCGTCGTCGTCGATGCGCAACATCCGCATCCTCGATGCGACGGGCGCCGGGCTGGGCGATCGGGTCGCGCAGGCGCTGCGCGCCGACAGCACGCTCGCGAACGGGGCCGGTCCGTACGTCATGAACGTCGCCGCGGCCGATCTGCAGAAGGCCGAGCAGGACGCGACGGCCGAAGTGATGAAGCCGAGCGCGCTCACCGGCTACCTGGTGCTCGACGACAGCACGATCGCCGGCAAGCGCGCGCGCTACGCCGGACGGAATGCGTCGGCGATCTCGGACATGGATCGCCTGCGCGACCTCGTGCGGCAGTCGGTGACGATCGTGCGGCTGCAGCGCGAAGGCGTGAACGCCGAGATCGTGAGCTCGATGGCGAAGGACCGGCTGCAGCTTCCCGCGGAAAAGCTCACCGAGAAGGGGCGCGGCGGCTCGGGGACGGCGGGACTGTTCGCGGGGTTCATCATCGGGATCCTGCTGCTGATGTCGATCATCATGAACGGCCAGATGGTCATGCGTGGCGTGCTCGAGGAAAAGACGACGCGCGTCGCCGAGATCGTGATCTCGAGCGTGAAGCCGGAGTCGCTGCTCGCCGGCAAGGTGATCGGCGTGGGCGGCGCAGGACTCACGCAGATGGTCGCCTGGCTGCTGCTCGGCGGCTATCTCCAGTCGTTCTTCGCGCCGATCGTGATGAAGGCCGCGGGCGCCGGCGGCGCGATGTCGGCGGGTGCCGGCGCGGCGACAGCCGGCTTCGCGGGCGTGAGCTTCGGCGTGCTCGGCATCTCGGTGGCGTACTTCCTCGTCGGCTTCGTGTTCTACTCGACGCGGTGGGGTCGATGGTGAACAGCGAGCAGGAAGCGCAGCAGGCGCAGACGCCGGTGATGCTGCTTCTGATGAGCGGCTGGATCTTCGTGAATCCGGTGCTGATCAATCCGAACAGCACGCTCTCGGTGGTGCTGTCGTGGCTACCGTGGATCTCGCCGATCATCATGCCGATCCGCATGGGCCTGACGTCGGTCTCGTCGGCGTCGATCGCCGGCTCACTCGTCCTCGCGCTGCTCGGCTCGCTCGGCGCGGTATGGCTCGCCGCGCGGATCTATCGCGTCGGCATGCTCATGTATGGGAAGAAGCCGACAATGGCCGAGGTCGCGAAGTGGATTCGATATGCCTGATTAGTCCGGTTGAGCTGGACTTCCGTGTTGATTGAAGCCCCTCGCCTTTAAAACAGCAAACACGCGAACGAGCAGCCGAAACCCGCGAATGGAACGCGGAAACAGGCTGTGCTGTTCAATCCGCTACTGCTGGATCTTACACGCAACCGTGGCTCCCTCCGTGTGTATTAAACGGGACGGAGGGATGACATGCAGATTCTCAATGCACTGCGCAGCCGGGTTGGTATGGCCGCTATGGCCGTCGGCGCACTTGCTCCACTCCCGGCGAAGGACGCTCCCGTTCGGGTCACGCAGGCGGACGTCGAATGGTCCAACCAGAAGGTGGCGGCAGCGTATGGGGCGCTGGCCGACATGTGGACCAAGGACTTCAACCAGATCGGCGAGCGCTTCGCGGTGCCGCGGATCGTCAGATACAACGGCGCGGCGATGACGGCGTGCGGCGTCATGCAGCCGAACAACGCCCAGTACTGTCAGGCGAACAACTCGATCTACTACGACGAGGTGTTCGTCGCGGGGATGGCGAAGACGGCGGCGGCGAATCTCGGCACCGACGGCGACATGACCGGCATCGGCATCATCGCGCACGAGACGGGACATGCCGTGGCGATGCAGCTCGGTCATCGCTCGCGCGATTCGTACGAGAACGAATCGACGGCCGATTGTCTTGCCGGCGCCTTCGCGTATCAGGCGCAGCGTGACAAGAGTCTCGAAGCGGGCGATGTCGACGAAGCGGTCTTCGGGATGGCGATGGCGGGCGACCCCGAGATGCGCTCGACGGGGAACGCCAGGCAGGATGCCAGGATGCAGGCGCGGCTCGCGCGCATGAGTCACGGCACCAGGGAACAGCGCGTTCAGAACTTCAAGGATGGCTTCGCCGGCGGACCGGCGGCCTGCCTCGACGAGTTCTCGGATCTGCGTTGATGCCGAACTTCCGGCGCGCGGTCAATACGCGCGCGCCGGGAGATTCGAGGTCGTACGGGTCGGGGCGCCGATCGCACCCTTCAGCTCGTCCACCCAACCGCCGATGCGCTGATCGAGCGCCTCGTGCACACCGCCGAGCAGCGTCGCGACCATGTCGTCGAGCGCCGCGCCCATCTTGCTGCTCGCACCCTTCGTTGCCGTCGCGGTGGCCGCGGCCGCCTTGATGTCCGCGCCCGATCCGCTGAGCAGCACGCCGGCGCCGACCGCCAGCGCGAGCGCGGGCCACGGATGATCCTTCACCATCTGCATCAGGTTCATCTTCTGTTCGAGCTCGGCGAGCGTGCTCGACATCCGCTCGCGCGTCATCTCGATGTCGCGTCGGACGTCAGCCGTCGTTTCAGCCATTCCTTGTCCTCCTGTAGCGTCGTCACAGTTTCCGTCGGCGCGAGCTGCGACGGCGCGAGAAGCGACATACCGCGCTTCGCGAACCACGCGGCCAGACCGCCCGTGATCACCAGAACCAGCAATGCCGCGACCCAGTAGAGGTCCTTCGGCAGCCACTGATCACCGATCAGCAGCACGATTCCCGTCAGCAGCGCGAGTGTTCCGAGCAGTCCGAGCGTAGCACCGGTGGCGACGAATGCCGTCCCTTTGCCGACGCCCGCGGCCGCCTGGCCGAGCTCGATCTTCGCGAGCTTCACCTCGTCGCGCATGAGCACCGTGCTCCCCTCCGCGAGATCGCGGAGGAGAGTGCCGATGCTCCGACGGCCGTCTTGTCCGTCGAGCGCCATGTCGCCTCCTACTTCCGGAGCGCTTTGCCGAGCAGATAGCCGAGGCCCGCCGCGATGAGCAGCGTGCGGCCCGGATGCTCCTTCACCTGCGTCTCGATGCTCGCGCGGAGGCCATCGAGGTCGGCGTCGCGCAGCCAGTCGGCGGTCGCGTCCATGCCGCCGGCGACGCGATCCGTCACCTGCGCCATGCGGCCGTCGTCAGCCATCGCCATGCTGCCGGTGCCGGTGGATCCGGCGAGCTGGCCGCTCTGGCTGCGCTGACGCAGCTTGTCCGCGCCCGTCTCGAGTGCGTCGGCGAGCGAGTCCTTCAGATTGCCCGCGCGCTCACGTACCGTCGAGCCGACGTCGGCGAGCTTCTCCTGCGCATTGCCCGCGAGCTCGCGCGCGCGGTCCTTCATCCCACCCTGATCCATCCCGTCCGTTGCACCGGTCGTTCCCGACGCGTTGGTCTGCTGCGTCGAGCTGTCGGTCGACGAGAAGTTGTTGTGCTCCATTTCCCCGGCTCCTCTGCAAAGGTTGCTGCGCCGCGCAAGTGCAGAGCGTGTGCCGGATGAGAATCGGGGATCGGGGATCGCGGAGCGAGATAAAAAAGCTACGCGGACGGATCCCACTGCTCGCGGTATTCGAGCGTGCGACGATACGCGGCGAGCCCAACCGAAAAAAGGACGATCGCGAGCGACATGCCGACGACGTTCACGACGACGAGCGAACGATCGACGTGCGCTTCGCCGAAGACGTGATCGCTGAGCAGCGCGACCGACGTCGGGCCGAAGACGCCCGACACGAGATTCAGCAGGAAGAAGTACAGCGCGGCGGCCTGCGCGCGCAGCGGCGTCGGCGCCATCTCCGCCGCCGCGGCATTCGCCGCGCCCCAGGGCAACGCGGCAAAAACATTGACGACCGCGAGCGCAGCGACGGCGAGCGGCGCGGTCGGCATGAGCGGGAACGCGGTCGCGAACACGAGCATCCCCGACGACGCGACGATGCCGACGCGCAGCGGTCCATCGACCTTCCCGCGCGCGATGAACCAGTCGGCGAGCCGGCCGCCGAGCAGCACGCCGGCGACGCCGAGCGTCATCGTGAGGATGCCCTGCACGCGGCCGGTCCGCGCGACGTCCCAGCCGAACGTGCGCGCGAAGAACGCCGGAATCCAGAACGCGAGGCCGAAGTTCACCGTCGCCGAGAAGGAGAAGCCGATGCCGTGCGTGAAATACGTGCGCTTGTTCGCGATGACGTACTTGAGCAGTGCGCTCAGCGGCAGGTACCGCCCCGCCTGATCGACGTTCCGCCGCGCCGGCTCGCGCACGGTGAGAAAGAGCGCGGCGACGAGCAGTCCCGGCAGACCGATGATGAGAAACACCGTCTGCCAGGCGTGGATCGTCCCGAGCACCGGCAACCTCACCGGCGCGGCGTTCGCCGTCATCCCGACGACCCAGCCGCCGATGAAATACGCGAGCCCCGAGCCGAGGAAGTTGCCGAGCGACCAGACGCTCATCGCCCGGCCCAGTCGCTCGCGCGGGAAGTAGTCGGCGATCAGCGATACGCTCGGCGCCTGGAGCGACGCTTCGCCGACGCCGACGAACACGCGCAATACGAGGAGGCGCGCATACGTGGTCGCGGCGGCGCAGAGACTCGTGAAGACGCTCCACAGCGCGACGCCGGTGCCCATGATGTTCCGCCGATTCGATCGATCCGCCCAGCGCGCGATCGGCAATCCGAGAATCGTGAAGAACAGGGCGAACGCGATGCCGCCGAGATAGCTCACCTGGGTGTCGCTCAGCGCAAGATCTCGCTTGAGCGGACCGACGAGGAAGCTCAGAATCTGGCGATCGACATTGGCGCTCACGTTGGCGAGAGTGAGCACGGCAATGACGTACCAGGCGTACCGGGAGCCGGAGGCGCCGTCGCGGGTGGGCATCGCGTCAAAGATAGTGGAAGCCCTTCTCCGCGAAACGCTCGACGGTACGGCGGTGCCCTCGTAGCTTGGTCGCATGTCGCGACCCTACCGGCTGCTCACGATCGTCTTCTCACTCCTTGCCGCCGGATGCGCGTCGATCGGACGCGCCGTGCAGGCGGCGATCAACGAGGGCGCGGCCGACGCCGCACGCAATCATCCCGCGGGAACGGTGCACGAAGATCAGTTCTTCGCGCCGTCGCTCGGTGTGCGCAAGCATATGGTGGTGTATCTGCCGCCGTCGTACGGACGCGACACGACGCGGCGCTATCCGGTCGCGTACTATCTGCACGGTTTGTCGGGCACGGAGAGCGACTGGCTGTCGAAGGCGAGCATCGACGTCGTCGCCGACTCGCTGTTCGCGCGCGGCACGCCGGAGATGATCATCGTGCTCCCCGACGGCGACGACGGCTGGTACACGACGTGGGTCGATCCCGTGCCCTATCGCGCGTGTGCCGACACGACGAAGACGGAGACCGCCGATCGCTACTGCGTCAGGGAGCCGCGCTACGACGAGTACATCGCGCGCGACGTCGTGCGCCACGTCGACAGCACCTATCGCACACGCGCCGATCGCGACTATCGCGGGATCGGCGGATTGAGCATGGGCGGCTACGGCGCGATCAGCCTCGCACTGCACTATCCCGACGTCTTCGGCGCGGCCGCGAGTCATTCCGGTGTGCTCGCGCCGATGTACGCGGGGCCGAAGCCGTTCGTCGGTCCGGCGCGCTACGCGGCGAACGTCGACGAGCTGCGCGCCGCGGGCGGCATCTATTGGCCGCGATATCTACGCTACTGGGGAACGAACCTCGATCGATGGCGGGCAGCCGATCCGGCACTGAGCGCCGCGCGGCTGAAGCAACGCGGACAGAAGATGCCGGCGCTCTTCTTCGATTGCGGCCGAGATGATGGTTTCGTGGATCAGAACCGCGCGTTCGATGCGGAGCTGGCGCGGCTGGGTGTCGTGCACACGTATGGTGAGTGGCCGGGGGCACACACATGGCGGTACTGGAGCGAGCATGTACCGCAGAGTCTCGATTGGATGGCCAGAAGAATCCGCTGAAGCCTACCCGATCATCCGCACATTGATCGGTGGTACTTCGACGATGGCGCTCGTCGACGAAGCGATCCCGATTCCCGCCTGTCGCAGTCCGGCGAGCAGATCGCGACTCATCGCGTCCTTCACGGTGCGCGCGGTGTGGCCGGCGACGATGAAGCGCACCGACAGCTCGTTCCAGTTGTCGGTGATGCGGAGATAGACGCGCGGCTCGACCGACGGTGATTCGCTGAGAAAGTATTTGCCGCGCACCTGCTCGAGCGCACGCGCGCCGTCGCGCATCGCATCGGCGGTGTGTCGGCGCGCCGTCTCGAGCATCAGCCGCTCGACGACGCGATAGTCATCCTCGAAGCGGATCGGCAGCTGGATCTCTTCCCAAACGAATGGGAAGTCGCGCGTGTAGTTGTACACCGGCTTGTCGAACAGCTTGTCGTTCGTCACGCGGACGATGCGGCCGGAATACTGCCGGCCATGAATCCACATCGACGGATTGTCGTGGATCTCGCCCGGCGTCTGGCCCATCTCCATCACCGTCGTCTGCATGAAGCCGAGTCCGACGACATCGCCGCGGACGCCGCCGATCATGATGCGATCCCCGACGGTGAAGACGTTCCCGCGCAGGATGATGAGATAGCCGGCGAATGCCGTGACGACGCGCTGCAGCGCGATCGTGAGTCCGGCGGCGGCCCAGCCGAAGATCGGGCCGATGCCTCCGGCGCTGGGCGCCCAGACGTAGAGCAGGACGGCGATGATGCCGACGAGCACCGCGAGGTGCGTCGCCTGCGCGACCCAGAAGCGGCCGCGCGTCGCGGACGCGTGAAAGATCGACGCGCGCGTGAGCCAGCGCACGAACGCCGCGGCGATGAGGATCGCCGCGACGAGGCCGACGGTCAGAAGAAGGTTCTGCAGCACGTCGGCGCTGCTTGCAAGATTCGTGAACCGGGCCGGGCTTCACCCGGCCCGGGAGACGCTCAGCCCGCGATATGCTGACAGGCCGCTTCGAACGCCGTCGACGCGACGTCGTGCACCGGCGTGGGCACGCCGTGCAGGTGACCGAGTCGGCTGACGTTGCCGGCGAGCAGATCGAGCTCGGTCGGCCCGCCGCGATCGAGATCGGCGAGGAAGCTGGGACGCGTCGACGGCGGCAGTGCGCGAAGATCGGCGAGGATGCGCGCCTCGTCGTCGTCGCTCAGCGGCGCACCGGCGACGCGGCTCACGAGCACGATCTCGTGCAGCGCATCGGTGATGAGCTGCCAGCCGCGCTCCGTCGACTGCATCTGCCCGAACGGTCCGCGCGTCAGCCCACTGCCGATGTTCATGCACACGATGAACGCGAACTTGCGCCAGAGGTCGAGCGCGATGTCGTCGCTCACGCGCGCCGTCACACCGGCGTCGGCGAACGCCTCGCACAGACGCGTCGTGCGCTCGCTCGTCGAGCGATCGAGCTCACCGAGCACGAAGCGATCGAACGGGCTGCGGCGCTCGACCTTTCCCGGCGCGGTGCGGAAGAGGCTCGCCGCGATGAGACCGCCGACGATCGACTTTCGCGGAACGCCGAGGCTCTCCAGACGCTCGGCGACGTCGACGCCGTTGAGGAGGGGGACGATCGTCGCGCCGGCCTTCGCCGCGCCGACGACCGTCGACGCGATCTCCGGCAGCGAATAGCTCTTCACCGCCACGAGCACGTACTGACAACCGCGGAGCGAGTCGCCGTCGTCGGTCGCGTCGAGACGCGCGACGAACGGCTCCTCGCCGGGCCGACGGACCTCGAGCCCGTGCTCCTGAATAGCCTTCAGATGGCCGCCGCGCGCGAGCAGACGGACGGAGTGACCCTTACGCGCGAGCAGACCGCCGTAGTAGCTGCCGATGCCACCGGCACCGACGATGCCGATGTCGAGTTTCTGGACGCTCACTATTTCTTGTTCTCGAAGAGATGTGCGAACTCGCCGTAGCCTTCCTCGGCGAGCTTCGCGGCGGGGATGAACCGCAGCGACGCGGAGTTCATGCAGTAGCGCATGCCGGTCGGCTTCGGTCCATCGGGAAAGAGGTGCCCGAGATGCGAGTCGCCGTGGGTCGAGCGGACCTCGGTGCGCTCCATGAAGTGACTGCGATCGGTCTTCGTCTGGACGTTGTCGGCGACGAGCGGCCGCGTGAAGCTCGGCCAGCCGGTTCCCGAATCGAACTTGTCGAGTGAGCTGAAGAGCGGCTCGCCGGACACGACGTCCACGTAGATGCCCGGCTCGTGGTTGTCCCAGTACTCGTTCTGGAAGGCGCGCTCGGTGCCTTCGTGCTGGGTCACCTGGTACTGCGTGGGCGTGAGCTTTTCGCGAAGCTCGTCGTCACTCGGCTTCTTGTAGTCGGCCATATCGCCTCCGGAGTGTGCCTTCGGCGAAAGGTACATCCCGGGCAAAGCGAGACGGCCGCGCCATCCGAGCGCGGCCGTCGCGTACGCTAGTGCTGGCCGGTGACCGAGAAGGACGCCCGCGCGTTGGCGAGCTGCATCTTCTGGCCGGGGTTCTTTTCCATGATGTCGGCGAGCAGCGCGGCCATCACGTCGTCGCCGACCACCGTCGGCTCGGGACCGAAGCGCTTGCCGTGGCCCATGTGGGTCGGCGGGTCGATGAGGACTTCGTTCTCGAGGATGATGTCGTTCTTCCCCGACTGGACACGGACGGCGTAGAACTTCTTCCCCGCCTTTTCCATGTAGCTCACGCGAACGCCGTCGACTTCGGGGGGAACCGCGGGGAGCGGATGCTGCGCGCCGTCGGTGCCTTCGAAGGAGGTGGCACCGGACTGGAGATTCGGGAAGTTCCGCTCGAATCCGCCGGCGTATAGCAAGCAGTGATGCATCATCGCCTCAACAGGGTGGGAGTGGCCAATTCGGCAAAGCTATGCCGACCCACGAAGTCTCGCCATGTTGGGGATAGTAGATAGACGAGCAGGAGTTGGGCGTCGCGCATGATTTCCCACCCACCCCTCATGACGCGAACACCCAAGCTCCTGTCGTCTGCACCGGTGGATGACGTTTGGGAGACATTCATCGGTGCTTGTCTAGAGTACGCGCGCGCACGCATTCGCGCGGATAAAGATTCCACAAAGAGCCCGTTCAGGACGTCGGCTCGAGGGCATCGGCGCGGAGCTCGGTGGCCGGCAAACGGAGCGCGAACACGCTGCCGCCTCCCGGCCGCGCCGTATACGTCACGGCGCCTCCCTGGATTTCGGCGAGCGTTCGGGCGATCGAGAGCCCGAGTCCGGCCCGTCCGGCGTCCGGACTGGCGCCCGAGGCGCGATAGAATGGCTCGAAGATGCGCGCGACATCCGTTTCGGGAACGCCAGGGCCGCGATCCGAGACGCTGAAGACCAGCGCATCGCCGTCGCGATGCGCCTCCAGCTCGATGGGCTCGGTCGGCGGCGCGTAGCGTGCCGCATTCTCGAGCAGGTTGCAGAGGACGCGCAGCGATTGAGAAAAGTCGAAATGCCCGACGAGCGCCGGGCTGTCGAGATCGATCAGCGTGCGCAGCGGCCGGTCGCCGTACAGGCCGCGGGTCTGACGCACCGCGGCGCCGATCAGATCCTCCGCGGTGTTGAGCTCCGGCCGTGCCGCGAAGCTGCCGCCTTTGAGTCGCGACAGATCCAGGAGGTCGTTGACCATTCGCGTCAGACGGTCGGCCTGCTCCTCGATTGCCGCCGCGGACTTGTTCCCCTGCATCGCCGCCGACTGGGCGAGGGCCTTGATCGTCGTGAGCGGCGTCCGCAGATCGTGCGACACGGACGCGAGCACGATGTCCTTGAGCCGATCGGCTTCGCGCAGCGCCTCGGCGTGCTCCGCCTCGGCGACGAGCCGCACCCGATCGATCGCGAGGGCGGCGTAGTAGGTGATCGCATCGAGGAAGCGGAGCTGTGCGGCATCGAGCTGCACCGGCGTCTC
>CBHWBX010000114.1:0-10502 GCA_966111935.1 uncultured Gemmatimonadaceae bacterium | reverse complement strand
AAGAGAAAGCCGACGGCCCACCGATGCGGCCAGAGCCAGCCGAGATAGGACCGCATGTACTCGCTCCGGCGATTCTTCCGCCGGTCGGGTGTGCTGCCTCCATCCTCCTCGGCGGTGAGCAGCTTTTTCCCTTCGCGGGCATCAGCCTCCGCGTCGAGCCGGCGCTGCCGGTAGTCGTCGACGAAGGATTTATACCGCTGTCGAGAGGAAGGAGAGGGCATTGGAGCTCCGATGCGTCAGGGCAGGGGCGCCGAAGGAAAGCAATCGCCGGCCGGCGCTTCGCACCAGACCATTGGCCCAAAGCAAACGCGGACGGCTCATCGCCGTCCGCGTTGCAAAGCTCGACGCGAGCCGTCTTACGGCTTCGTGATCGTGAGGCCGCTGACCATGCCTTCGGTGTTGTGCGCGAAGCGGATGCCGTAGACGCCGTCGGTCGACTTGAGCTTGCCGGCCGTGACGAGGTCCGCCTTGTTGTACGTGCCGACGACGGTGCCGTTGATCGAGCACGTCACCTTGTCGCCCTTCACCGAGACGGCGACTTCGTTCGTGACCTGCTCACCCTTCGCCGCGGCCTTGTGGATCGCCGCATTGGTCTCGCCGCGACGGCCGTTGACCTGGAACGGCGCCGGGCCGAAGCCGCGCGTGATGAAGCTGCCGTTGCCGTTCACCGCGCAGTAGAGATACGACGCGTTCGGCGTGCCCATGTCGTTGCCGGCGATCACGATGCCGTACGGGTGCGGATGGTCGTTGAGATCCTGGAACTTCGGCTCGGTGAAGGTCGCCTTCACCGTGTAGTCGCCGCTCGCCTTGTTGGCGGGGTTCCAGTAGGTGATCGCGGGGCCGGTCTTCACGTGAAGATCCTTGCCCATCGCGACGAGGCTGGCGCCGTTGATGTCGGCGCCACCGTCGGCCGTACCCTGCCAGCCGGCGACCTTGAGTCCGCCGTTCGCGACCTTGCGCGCCTCGTCCGCCTGCGCGACGACGACGCCCGGAGCCATCAACAGAGCAAATGCAAGCGAACTGTAAATGCGACGCATGTTGTTCCTCTCACTAGGGAAGTGGGACCGCGATACTATAGCACACCGTCACCCGTTTCGCAGCCGTGACGGCACTCACCGTTTCGCGAACGTCACGCGAACAACGACCGCAGCGCGCCGACGACGATCGGCCACGTGTCCGTGCGCGACGACACGACATCATAGTGTCCTGCCCCCGGCACGATCATCACCTTCGCCGAGTCGCCGACGTCACGCGCTTTGGTCGCAAACGTGTCGCTCATCGCGGGAGGCACGATCGTATCCTCGCTGCCATGGACGAGCACGGTGCGAACGCCCAGCGGAAGGCGCTCGATCGGGCTGAAGGTCTGATATCTATCCGGAAGCTCCGCCGGTGTTCCACCGAGCAGCGGCGTGACGGACGCATTGCAGCTCCCGGCCGTAGCGCCGTACGTCTCGAGGTCGGAGATCGCCGCGAGTCCGAGCACGCCGAGCACCGGGGATCGCGTCGCTGCCCAGAGGGCGAGCTGGCCCCCAGCGGAATGGCCGGCGAGCACCATGCGCGTCGCATCGATCACCGGCTCTGATGCGGCGATGGTGCGCACATGATCGATCGCCTGGGCGACGTCCTCGAACGTGCCCGGCCATCCGCCGCCCTCGTCACCAAGTCGGCGATACTCCGGGAGCCAGACGGCATAGCCCTCGTTGGCGAGCGCGGCCGCGGTCGCCGCCGCGTGGCTGAGGTCGTAGCGGGCGAGCCAGCAGCCGCCGTGGAAGAAGACGATGACCGGCGCTGCGCCCTTCGTTCGCGTGGGAAGCCAGAGATCGCCGAACGCCTGTGCGTGCGTCCCGTACTGCACCCGACGGTCCGCGGGTCGCGCCGCTCTCGCGTCGGCGACGAGATCGTCGAATGTGAGCATCCGCCGAAGATGACGGGTCGCCGGTGAGAGTGTCCAGTCTCGCGCTCACCGCCGTGGCTTCGGCGCGCTGCGCTTCGGCTTCGGCGTCGGCACCGGGCTCGTCGGCGCGTCGGCTTTCTTCGGCGGCGGCGGTACGACCTTGATCTCTCCCCCGGGAAGAGAGCGAGGGATGCGCTGCGTCGCGATGAGATCGATCGTGACCACCGCATCGGTGCGCGGACTGACCACGAATGTCGTCGCCGGAACCCGGAGCTCGAAGCCCGACGGGAGCTCCGATGCGTCGATCTGTGCGACCCAGATTCCCGGATAGAGCTCCGACCCGACGTCGAGCGTGCCGCCGATGACCTCGCGCCGCAACGTGTCGGCGCCGCTCACGAGCGTGACGGTCACCGTCGGCGGCGGCTCGTCGCTGACGACGAGGCTGTCCACCGGACGGGAGCCGATCGGCGTCTCGGCGCGCACCCAGCGTCGCACGTTCACGCGCGTGCGCGTCGGCGGATACACATCGACGTGGAAGCTCGCCGAGTGCGAGCCGTCGATGTCGAGCGCTGCCGGCGCACGCACGCCGGGACTGACGCCGTTCCCCGCTATGACAGCGAGCGGATAGCGACCCGACCGCATGGAGGGAAACTCGACGCGCCCGGCGCGGTCGGTGATCGCCGCGACCTCGCCGAGCCGCACGAGCGCGTTCGGCACGGGGTCACCGGTGACCTGATCGACGACGCGTCCGGTGACACGGCTCCCCGAGGTGAAGGGCAGGCGGAGCGAGAGCGGCAATCCATACTCGAGCAGGACGAGCGTCTGATCGGCGAACCAGCGCACCGACGATCGCTGCGAGCGCACGTGCACGCCGATCGAGTGCGAGCCGGGCAGCTCGCGCACGATTGCCGCGTCGACGAGATAGAGGCTTGTGCTGTCCCACGCGACGCCGGTCGCGACGGCACCGTTGGCGATCGCGAACAGTGCGGCGCGCCAGCTGTCGCCGACTCTCAGCGTCGCACTCGCGCCCGCGGAGAGCTGCTTGTCGCGTCCATCGACCACGCCGGCACGCCGCGGGGCACCGTTGGTGTAGTTGCCGAAGAGATTCACATTGAACGGCGAGGTCGACCACGCCGTCGACAGACCGGCGCGCCAGGTCGGCGCGACCGCGCCGTCGCTGTATCGCTTGCCGTCCTCGCCCGTCGCGACGAGCGAGAGATGCCCGACTCGCCCCACGGTCGTGATGCGCAGCAGCTCGTCACGATCGCCGCGCTCGTTCTCGCGCCGCACCGCGTCGATGCTGCCGAATCGGCTGATGGAAAGTCCCGCGGATCGCTCGAAGGTGCGCTGCTTCGGCGACGGCGCGCCGTTTGGATACGCGAGGCTGTCGTAGACAGGGAGGTGCGGTCGGAACTGGGTGTAGTCCTGCATCGAGGCATGCCCGGAAATTCCGGCGAAAAGCTGCGCGCCGCCGCTGAGATAACTCATCTCCGCGCCGTGCAGCGGCCCGGGGAAGGACGTGTCGGCGCGCAGGAGTTGCGCATCGAGCCAGGTGTGCCTGCCGCGCTGTGTGACGTGCGCGACGCCGGCGGTCGGCCTGGTGGTGTTGCTGCCGCCGACGCTGGTGCCGGCTTCCGCATCGACGGCGAATGCCGCGGGCAGCGCAAGCTTCGTTGACACCGTGCCGATGCCGCCGGTACGGGTCGTCGCGCCGGCGTAGTAGACGCCGTTGAAGGACATCGTGCCCAGGCCGATCGGAACGCCGACGGTCGCGCCGCCGCTTCCGCCGCGCGAGTAGAAGAAGCGATCGCGCGCGCCGAACGCCCCGATCGTCACGCCGTCGATCCGCGTCTGCGCGGCTGCCCCGAACTGCTGCCACCGCGGCTCGGTCAACCGCGATTGCTCCGGCGTGATGTCGCCGACCTGGAGATGCGTCGATGGTCCGCGGAGGTCGAGTAGATAATGATCGCGCTCGCCGAACGGCGAGTACTTCGGACCGGGGCCGCGTACGTCGGCGTCGATCGTCCACTGTCCGGCTTCATCGATCGCGCCGCGGGACGTGAACAGCACCGGCGAGACCTGATCGTTCATCCGGCCGGCGGTGCGCACGGTGAGCCGCATCGGAAGGCGTCGCGTGGTGTTGTCGACCACCGGCGGCACGAAGAGCGCCGTCGCCTGCGCGGAGTCCACCGACGCATCGTCAGCGCTGATCTCGTGGGTGACGCGGCGGATCGTCGCCTTGTCGATGCGCGGCGGCGCGCCGACCGCGACGTCGACGATCGCGCTGTCGCCGACGCCGAGCTCGAGACGCGTCCGATTCGTGCGCAGCATGCCGGCGAGCGCGCTCTTCGCCTGGGCATGAAAGGTCGCTGGAGAGTTGCCGGCGTTGCGCACGACATAGCGCAGCGTGACCTCGCTGTCGGTCGGCGCGTACTGCTCGCTCGTCGGCGCCCGCACGCGCGCGGCGATGCGGCGGCCGACGGTGACGATCACGGAATCGCGATAGACGCGCTGCTCGCCGGCGGTCGCGCCGAGCCGGATGACGTAGCGCCCCGCGGCCGGCGCCGAGGGTGCGACGAACGAGAGCAGCCAGATCTCACGCGCGTGCCGCGCGACAGTGATCGGCTCGGTACCGGCGAGGACGCGCCAGCGCGGCGGCAGCTCGATCGTCGGCCGGATCGTGGCGGCGGCGTCCGCGGTGTTCGCGATGCCGACGAGAATCGTCGTCGGGCCGGTGCCGAGCGTGAGCTGGCTCGCGCTGCGGAGCGTGAAGACGAGGCGCGAGCCGCCCTGCGCCTCGATCGCGTGACGCGCGAGGAGCGACAGCGCGGCGACGCGCGCGATCAGCCGGACCAGCGGACGCATCGCGTCAGCGGCTGAAGGTGTACTGGCTCGCGAATAGGGCGTCGTCGCCCGCGTCGAGTGTGACGAGAATCTTGAACCGGCCGGCGGGGAGCTTTCCGAAATCCATCCGCTGGCGCACCGACGCGCCGGGATAGATCAGCCCGCGGACCTGCTCGAACTGCCCGCGCTTGGTCCCTGCGTCGTCATAGAGCTCGCCGCGCACGGTGAGGCGTGTCGCACGGCGGCCGTCGTTGCGCAGGTCGAGCTGGAGCACGCTCGTCCCGTCGTCGGTCGTCGTCACGGCCGGCGCGAGGATCGCGAACGCGCGGTCGCTCGCTCCGCCGACGTGCGACACGATCTGCACCGCGTACCGCAGCACCGTGGACAGCGTGACCTCGTTGCGCTGTGCCGCGCGCGACGCGCCGCCCGGCACCGACTCGACCATCAGCACCGTCCAGTAGCTGCCGGTGAGCGAGTCGTTCGCCGGGACGCGCACGTTGTAGGTCGTCGGCGTCGTCACGTGCGGGGGGATCACGATCTCGCTCGCGCCGAGCGCGACCCAATGGGCGTTGGAGCGCGGCAGCGACCCGGGACGGGTGAAGCGCGATCCGCTGTCCGCCGTGAACGTATAGTCGGTGAGGTAGAGACGGACGCGCGCCGGGGCATCGGTGCCGTTCTCGATCGCGACGGTGCCCGTGTAGCTCTGCCCGCGCGTGACCTCGCGCTCCTGGATCGTGGCGCTGCGCACGACGATCTGGGCGGCGGCGCTGCCCGCCGAAAGCGCCACGCAGGCGCTTGCCAGCGATAAGAGAACTCGGAACTGCACTGCGGGGGCCTCGGGACGAAGGCTCTGGTAGGAGAAACCGGAGCGTCCCGGCGCGATAAATAGGCAGTTACTTCCTGGAATCCGCCAGTATCAGGAATTTGGCGAAAATCGTCACAGCCCAGCCGACCCCTTGCCGCGGGGGCGTCCGGCGGTAATATCACCGCGCCGGAGCGACGTGGCCCCGCGCCTTCCCGGTCTACCCACCATCACTTCCAGCGGGGTCTCAATGCTGACACGTGTCCGTGTCGCGACGCTCATCGCGCTCGCGGCGGCGGCGCCTCTCGGGGCGCAGGCTGCGACGCAAACCGTCAACTTCGAAGTCGACGCGATCAACGTCATGTCGACGAGCGGCGCCGTGACGCTGCACATCACGTCGTCCGACGTCACGGCCGGTGCGTCGTCGACGCTCTCGAAGTCGGACGCGACGACCACCTACGCGTTCACGACGAACAACAACTCGACGAACGGCAAGACGATCGAGGGCAGCCTCAGCTCGACGATGCCGACCGGCGTCACGCTCAAGATCAACCTCACCGCGCCGGGAACCGGAACGTCGGCGGGTGAGACGGCGCTCACGACCGGGCAGTCGGCGCTCGTGACCGGCATCACGCCGACGAATGCCGCGACGGCGACGATCTCGTACAAGCTCGAAGCGACCGTCGCGGCCGGTCCGCAGTCGTCGGCGTCGCGGACGGTGAACTTCACGATCATCGATACGCCCTGACGATGTCGCGAGCGGCGGCGCGCTGGTACGCGCTCGCCTGCTGCGTGCTGCTCCGGGCGACGCCCCTCGTCGCCCAGTCGGTCACGACGACGGGAGCTCCCGATCCGCTCATCGTGCGCACGGCCATCGCCGGCCATGCGCCCGATGACGCGGTCGGCAGCGGCGGCACGTACAGCGTGGTGGTCACGTCGACCAATCAGAAGATCACGGGGCAGATCGACACACCGATGCCCCCAGGCGTGACGCTGCGCGTGACGCTCGTCGCGCCGTCCGGCGCAACGAGCCTCGGCGCGGTCTCGCTCGATACCTCGCCGCGCGATCTCGTGACCGGTCTCCAGGTCGGCACCTTCAGCAACATGACGATCACCTACCGGCTCGAGGCGACGACCGCGGCCGGCGTCGTGCCGCCCGCATCGCGATCGGTCACTCTCAAAGTCGTCGCCGGGCCGTAGCGATCAGCGGTCCATGATCGGCAGGAACTCGCGCCACGGGCCGATCTCGTCGCGATACTGCTTCGCCATCACCCGCGAGATCTGGGCGATGTGACTGAGGTCGTGGGCGACCCACGTCGAGAGCAGTTGCCGGAGCGTGACGGTGCCGAACTTCGGGTGGATTCCCGTCAGCGCGAGCTTGTCGTCGCCGATCTCCCAGCCGGCGAACAGCCCCAGATTCGCGTCGCGCAGCTCGGCGAACTCCTCGAGCAGATCGTCGATCGTCTTGCCCTTGCTCTCGTCGAACATCGCCGTGCGGTTGAACGGCGTGAACGTGCGATTCTCGCCCTGCTCGAGGATGAGCGTCGCGCGCTGCGTCCAATCCGAGCGTTCTCCGTGCACGAGATGGCCGACGACGTCGTACGGGCTCCAGGTGCCCGGTCCCTCGTTGCTCATCAGCCACGCGTCGGGCAGCCCCGACAGCATCGCCCGCAGGGTCGTCGGCGTGCGCGAGAGGACCGCGACGGCGGCGGCCGGTTCGTAGTTCATGAATCGTCCGGTGAAGTGTTCAGAGGATCTCGCGCCGCTCGACGACGTCGAAGACGATGCCGTTCGGATCGCGGACGTAGTGCTCGTCCGGTGCGTGCGGACCGATCGGCACGAGCGTGCATCCGACGGCCTGCAGCTCGACGAGCGCCGCGGCGCGATCGTGCACCTCGAAGGACGGCACGGCGCCGAGATGTGTGCGCGCCGGATCGCGAACGAGATGCAGCCGCAGCTCGCCGTTCGTCAGCGAGATGTAGTCGGGATTCCGATCGACGACGGTGCAGCCGAGGACCTTCGTGTAGAAATCTTCGGCGGCTTCCGGATTCGGAACGTGAAACGCGAGCTCGTTGGTCGCCGAGAAAAGCATCGTCACTCGCTGGAAGAAGCCTGTCGTCTAACTATGAGCCGACCCGTTGCGCCGCGCAAATCAGCCGACCGTCACCCGTGCTTCGGCTCCGCCGAGCTCGGCCCGGCGGCGCGCGCCCAGTCGCCGAGCGTCCTGGCGAGCGCGGCTTCCATGCGCCGGACGTGCGAGCCGCGCCAGTAGACGCGACGACAGGTGCCGCACCGGCGGACCGTGCCGGCGCTGTCGCGCGCGGATGGGGGGAGGAGCGCGCGTGCCTCGTCGCCGGCGACGAGGTCGAGCGGCACATTGCACATGAGACAGCGTGTCAGCAGCTCGGACGGCGGTTGGAGATCGAGCACGGCGATGACCTGCGCGAGCTGCTCGAGCGGCGCGTCCGAGGTGATCTCGATCGCGCGCGGCGGCCGCAGCTCGCGGAGCAGATGGCGATCGCGCGTGAGGAGGATCCGGTCGTCGTCGATCGCCCGCTGCACGATTGCGCGATCGGGCGTGTCGACGGGCAGCTGGAGCGCGTCGGCACCGATGACGCGCAGCCATCGCGCGAGTCTGCCGAGCATCGCATCGGCAAGGAAGCGCATCATCCCGTACATAGCGGATTGCGCGCGACGGCGTCAATCGCGAGGTTGGCGCATGGCGCATCCCGATCTTCCCTGCTATCCGTGCCCGTACGACGCCTCGTGCTGCGCGTACGGCACGACGCTCACCGACGACGAGGCGCGGGCGATCGAAGCCGACCAGGGCGCGGGCGTGGCGTATCGGACGCGATGGGGAGAATGGCGGACGCGCGTGCGCGGCGGCCGCTGCGCGCTCTTTCGCGACGGCGGCTGCACGATTCACGACAAGCCGTACTATCCCGCCGTCTGCCGCGGCTTCCCCTGGACCGACGCCGAGACCGGCGGACGGTATGAGTACGACATCTCGATCTGCGGGCAGTTCGCGGCGCAGCCTGAGCTGGTCGCGATCCATCGCGCGATCCCGCGCGCCGCGCAATCCTAGCGCGCCTGTCGCTTTATTCCGACACGCGAAATTCGGGTCCGCGGGCACCGCGTGACCACTTCTACCGCCACGCACCACGCGATGTGTGGCGGACATCCCACACAATCCGCCGGACGCGCGCGATCTGTGGGACAAATGCGACAACTCTAAACTCCCGCGAACGCGGCCCGTAGCGGCCTCATGTCGTTGCGCGTGAACGGGTTGGAGCGTTCCACGGCATAAGAGTGCGGGAGTTGCCTTCCAGGGGCGGCGAAGTGCCGACACCCCACACCGGTCAGGAGACCGGACTACCCGGGAGGGCGAGTGAACTCATACGTCTTCGAAGTGCGCGCACCGCGTGCGCCGCGGGCGACGCGCGTTCGGCGTCGCTCGCGTCCGAGCACCGCGTTGGTGCTCGCGATGTTCGTGCTGTACCTGTTGTTCCTGATGGCCGGCGCCTGCTCGGATGCCGAAGCGACGGCGCCGAGCGAAGCGCCGATCCAGCTGCCGATGGCGACGGTGCAGCAGGTCGCCGACTTCACGCCGTCGCTGACCGATGTGCAGTCGCGGCTCCTGCCGACGCTCTCCGATGCCGCGAGTGTGACGCGACTGAACTCCGAGCTGAGTCAGCTCGCGAGCGCGCTGCTCGCCCGCGACGTCAAGGCCGTCCAGCAGCAGATCGAGGCCGCGCGCGCGACGCTCGCGGCCTACCCCGCGGCGGCGCGGGCGACGGATGCCGTGGAGCTGAGCGTGATCGAGCTCGTGCTCGACCGCGCGGCGCAGCTCGTCGGCATGCCGGCCCTGGCCAACCGCAGTCTGTGACGCAGTGGCGTCTCCGAGCTATTCACTTTCTCTCATACCAGAAGACTAACATGATCAACGAGACTCAGGCGCACGGGGCGCGGGTGATGCGAGTCGCGCTCGTGACGGGCGGGATGGTGCTCGCGCTGCCGGCGATCGGGCACGCCCAGAACGCCGGCGGCCAGCAGGGCGGCTCGGCGACGACGACGGGCGCCGCGGCGGCGGCCGCACCGACGGTGGTCCACGCGTGCTACGTCGCGAGCACCGGCACGGTGTATCGCATCAAGGAAACGGGGCTGCCGGACGCCTGTCTGCGCGCGAGCCACGTGGAGTTCAGCTGGGCGCTCGATGGCACGCCCGGCCCCGCGGGGCCGCAGGGCGTGAAGGGCGACAAAGGGGACAAGGGTGACGCGGGCGCAGCCGGCGCGGCGGGGCCGAAGGGCGACGCCGGGCCTGAGGGAGCACCGGGACCGCAGGGTTCCCCCGGTCCGAAGGGCGATATCGGCCTCGCCGGACCGCAGGGGTTGAAGGGCGACAAGGGTGACAAGGGTGACATCGGCCTGACGGGACCTGCCGGCGCGACCGGCCCGGCCGGCGCGCAGGGCCCGAAGGGCGACGCGGGCGCCGCCGGTGCGGCGGGCGTCCAGGGACCGAAGGGTGACATCGGTCTCACGGGCCCCGTCGGCCCGGCCGGTGCGACCGGTCCCCAGGGCGTAAAGGGCGATAAGGGCGACAAGGGTGATATCGGCCTGACTGGCCCTGCGGGAGCGGCTGGTCCGCAGGGTGTGAAGGGCGACAAGGGTGACAAGGGCGACATCGGCTTAACCGGCCCGGCCGGCGCCGCCGGTCCGCAGGGTGTGAAGGGCGACAAGGGTGACAAGGGCGACATCGGCTTGACCGGCCCGGCGGGAGCGACCGGTGCGGTCGGCCCGCAGGGCCCGAAGGGGGATGCCGGTGCGACCGGCGCTGCCGGCCCGACGGGTGCGACTGGTCCGGAAGGACCGGCGGGCCCCGCTGGCCCGAGTGGCGCGGCCGGTCCGAAAGGAGACATCGGCCTCACCGGTCCCGCCGGCGCGACCGGTCCGGCCGGTGCGCAG
>CBHWBX010000113.1:0-10506 GCA_966111935.1 uncultured Gemmatimonadaceae bacterium | reverse complement strand
CTTTCGGTTGCGCTCGTCGAGAAGGACGACTTCGCCAGCGGCACGTCGAGCCGCTCGTCGAGGCTCGTCCACGGCGGGGTTCGCTACCTCGAGCACGGCCACCTGCATCTCGTATTCGAGTCGAGCGCCGAGCGTCGCCGCCTGCTGCGCCTCGCCCCGCACCTCGTTCGGCCGCTGCGCTTCACCTGGCCGGTCTACGAGGGCGCACGCATTCCGAGATGGAAGCTCGGCGCCGGGCTGACGCTCTACGACATGCTCGCGCTCTTCCGCAACGTCGGCCGGCATGAGCGATTGAGTCGAATAGAAGTGCTCGCGCGCGAGCCGATGCTCTCCGCCGACGGACTGCGCGGCGGCGCCTCGTACTTCGACGCCGCCACCGACGATGCGCGGCTCACACTCGCCAATGCGCGCGGCGCGATCGCGACCGGCGCAGTCGTCGTCAATCATGCCGAGGCGACAGTGCGCGTCGAGGGCGAGCGAGCCGTCGGCGCGACCGTGCGCGACTGCCTCGACGGCTCGACGGTCGACGTTCGCGCGACGGTCGTTGTCCGGGCGACCGGACCGTGGACGGGCACCGTTCGAGGGAGCAAGGGCGCGCACATCGCGGTGCCGCGCGAGCGCATCGGCAACAACGAGGCGCTCACGCTGCTCTCACCGCGCGACGGCCGCGTCCTGTTCGCGCTTCCGGCGAACGAGCAGGCGATCATCGGAACGACGGAAACGCCGACCGACGCGTCACCCGACGTCGTCCGCGCGACGAACGAAGACGTTCGATATCTGCTCGATTCGGCGAATGCCTTCTTCCCGCGCGCCGCACTGCGTCCGGACGACGTGGTGAGCGCATGGGCCGGCATTCGCCCGCTCCTGCCGGCCAACGGCAGCGCCGGCGCGGCGTCGCGCGAGCACGCGATCGGTCTCGAGCGCGACGGCGTCGTGACGATCACCGGGGGGAAGCTCACGACGTATCGCATCATGGCCGCGCAGGTCGTCGACGTCGTGATGCAACGCCTCGCGCGCCCGCGCCGCAGCGGCGGCACGGCGCGCCTCCCACTGCCCGGCGGCGACTTCGATTCGCTCGATGCGCTTATCGGGATGATCGTGCGCGAGGTCGGGGATCTCGACGTCGCCGCGCATCTCGCGCGCACTTTCGGCAGCGAGTGGCGCGCGGTGTGGGAGGAGATCGCCAACGACGGAAGCAAGCGCCTCGTCGACGATCTGCCCTACACCATCGGCGAGCTCCGCTACTCGGCGCGCCACGAGCTCGCGCTGACGCTCGGCGATCTCCTGATCCGGCGCACGCACCTCGCGTTCGAGACGCGCGATCATGCGACGTCGATCGCGCCGCGCGTCGCCGAGGCGGTCGCGCCCGTGCTCGGATGGAACGAGGCCGACCGAGCGCGCGCCCTCAGCGATTACGCGAACGAAGTCGAACGCATGTTTGCGATCGCTTGACCAACCACCGCGAAACTCCGACCGGAGGTGCGCAGCGCCGAAGGGAGGAGCGATAAACGCTTAGTCTCCCCGCATCGCAATCAGCGGATCGACGCGCGCCGCGCGCCGCGCCGGAAGCCAGCTCGCGATCGCCGCGACGAGCGCGAGAACGACGACCACCGATCCGAAGGTGATCGGATCCGCGGCCTTCACGTTGAAGAGCAGGCTCGCGAGGACGCGCGACGCGGCGATCGATGCGATCAGTCCGACCACCGCGCCGATTGCCGTGACAGCGAGCCCTTCGCCGACCACCATGCGCGTGATGCGATCGCCCGTCGCGCCGAGCGCGACGCGCACGCCCAGCTCGTGGGTGCGCTGGCTCACGGCGTAGGCGATCACCCCGTACAGTCCCACCGCCGCGAGCACGAGCGCGATCGTCGCGAAGATTCCGAGCAGTGTCGCGTAGAAGCGCTGCCGGCTCACCGAGACGGCGATTCGTTCCGACATCGTCTGAATTCCATAGACGGGCAGTGACGAATCGAGCTGCTTCACGACGTCGCGCAACGCGTGCGTGACCGTCGCGGGGTCGATCGACGTGCGTGCGATCATTGTGATCCCTTCGACTGGCGTCTGCACCGCCGGCAGATAGACCGCCGGCGCAGTCTTGTCCTCGACCGCGTCCTCACGCGTGTCGCCGACGATGCCGACGATCGTGCCACCCTGGCGCACACCGTCGATCGTCCAGCCGAGCTCGAGGTACTGACCGAGCGGCTCCTCGTTCGCCATGTACTTCTTCACGAATGCCGCGTTGACGACGACCGCGCGCGGTGCGCCGGCGCGATCGTCGACCGAGATCGCGCGGCCGCGCAGCAGCGGAATTCCGAGCGCGTCGAAGTAGCCCGGCGACACGGTGCGGATGCCCGCATCGGGCTGATCGCTCTCGCGCACCGGCGCACGTCCGCGCACGGTGAACGTCAGCCAGAAGCTCGATCCATCCAGCGGGACGGCGCTCGCATAGGCCGCGACGCTCACGCCCGGCACGGCGCGCATCCGCTCGACGAGCTGCTCGCCGAACGCGCGCACCTTGGTGACGCTGTCGTAGGTCCGCTCGGGCAGCAGCACCTTCATGGTGATGACGTGATCGGGCTTGAATCCCGGATCGACGGCCATGAGCTCGCGGAAGCTGCGAATGAGCAGGCCGGCACCCGTCAGCAGCGTCACCGCGAGCGCCACTTCGGTCGCGACGATGAATCGCTTCATCGCATTCGTCTCGCGACGTGACCGCGTGCCGCGCGTGCCGGCGCGCAGCGCGGTGGCGACGTCCACCGCGCCGCTCTGGAGCGCCGGCAGCACGCCGAACAGCAGGCCCACGCACACCGAGACGCCGGCCGTCACCGCGAGCGTGAATGCGTCGATGCCGACGGTCTTCACGCGCGGCAGATCCGGCGCCATGCCGAGCATCGCCGTCATCCCCCAACGAGCGAGCAGCGTGCCGGCGGCGGCGCCGACCAGCGAGAGGATCACGCTCTCCGTCACGAGCTGGCGAATGAGGCGGGACCGGCCGGCGCCGAGCGCGGCGCGGATCGCCATCTCGCTCTCGCGCGACGTCGCGCGCACGAGCATGAGGTTCGCCACGTTCGCGCAGGCGATGAGCAGCACGAGCACGACCGCGCCCATCATCACGAGCAGCGGCTTCCGCATGTCGCCGACGATGAACGCGCGAAGCTCCACCGCCTCCGCGCGACGATCGCGCAGCTCTTCAGGGAAGCGCGTCTCCATCATCCGCTCGATGCGATCGACTTCCTGCGCGGCGACGGAGATCGGAACGTCGTCCTTCACGCGGCCGATGAGCGCGAGCCAGCGCGCGCCGCGCCCCGCGTCGCTCAACTGGCGCGCTGAAAAGCGCTGCGGCACCCAGAGCTCGGCGGTCATCGGATAGCCGAGCTTCGCGGGCGCGACACCGACGACGGTCACGAGCTGCGCGTTGATGCGCACCTGCGTGCCGACGATGTTCGGATTGCCGGCGAAGTCGCGGCGCCAGAGCGGCTCGCTCAACACCACGACCGGTGCGGCGGCTTCCGTGTCCTCACCCGGCACGAAGAACCGTCCATGCAGCGGCTTCACGCGGAAGAGCGAGAACCAGTTCGCGCTCACGCGATAACCGGGGACGCGCTCGGGATCGGCGCCGTCGCGGACGAGATTCGCCGTGTAGGCGTCGTAGATCGCGAAGCCCTCGAACGTTTTGCTGTTCGTTCGGAAGTCGGCGAGATCGGGGGGTGTGCTCGCATCGCCGCCGCCGCGCTGGGTGAAGCGAATGCGCATGATCCGCTCCTGCTGCGCGAACGGCAGCGGCTGGAGCAGGACGCCGTTGACGACGGAGAAGATCGCCGTTGTCGCGCCGATCCCGAGGGCGAGCGTGATGACGGCGGTGAGGGTGAAGAGCGGCGCGGCGCGCAGCTTCCGCAGCGCGTAGACGACGTCCTGCCGGAAATCGCTCATGAGATCACTCCGCCGCTGTGCGGCTTCGATGTCGCGATCGACGTTGCCGATGTAGCGGCGCGCGTCGTCGATGTCGCCGAACTCGCGGAGCGCCTGCGCGCGCGCCGCGTCGGGCGAGTGGCCGAGCGCGACGAGTGCGTCGACGCGCTCGTCGATGTGAAAGGCGAGCTCCTCGTCGATGTCGGCGCGGATCTGGTTCGCCGAGCGCCAGGGGAGACGGAAGAAGCGGCGGGGCGTCATGCCGGCTCCAGCACCTTGAAGACCGCGGCCGCGTAGGCGCGCCAGACGGATTCCTCGGAGCGGAAGTGTCGCTCGCCGGCCGGCGTCAGCGCGTAATACCGCGCGCGGCGGTTCTTCTCCGACAACCCCCACTCGGCGGAGACGAAGCCATTCCGCTCGAGGCGGTGGAGCGCCTTGTAGAGCGGCGCGTCTTCGATCTCGAGGACGCCGTCGGTGCGTTCACGGATCCAGCGCGAGACGGCGTAGCCATGTCGCGGTCCCCAGGCGAGTGCGCGGAGGACGAGCACGTCGAGCGTGCCTTGCAGGAGGTCGAGCGGTTGAGCAGCCATGTTTCCCCGTACCAGGTACGGGGAATATTGGATGCGGTACCGGCGTGGTCAACGCCCGTCTCGAGAGTTAAAAACTTTTACAGATGGCAATTTTCTGTAGTGAAAATTTTTGACACTTTCTTGGACTCAATGGATCCAATTCCATGTAAAGCATTGGACTGTAACATGTTATCAAACAGGCACGGCATCTGCTATAGCGGAGCCCGAGAGGTCGTTGCAGGCTCAACCTATGAGGAGTAGTTCCATGCGCGTCCGTTCCCTGAGCGCCGCCGTCGCGGCCGTTGCCATCGCCCTGTCGCTGACCGGGTGCAGCAACGCCGATTCGCCGGCTGCGCCGATCCAGCCCAAGGCCGCGCCGACGACCGCGCCCTCGCGGTCGCTGACGCTGCTGGCACCGAAGACGGTCACGCCGCTCCAACGCCTCACGCCGCTCGCCTCGGATGTCACGGTCTCGAAGACGATCGGCATCCTCGGCGGTACGATCGCGATCCCGCAGGCGGGCGTCTCGATCGTCGTTCCCCCGCTCGCGCTGACGTCGGCGAAGACGATCACGGTGACGGCCATGGCCGGGTCGAACGTCGCGTACGAGTTCGAGCCGCACGGCATCCGCTTCACGACGCCGCTGCTGATGACGCAGGACCTGAGCAAGACGCAGGCACGGACCGGTGGTCTGGTGAACGCGCTCTCGCTCGTCGGCGGCTACTTCCCCGATTCGTCGCAGCCGACGACGGTGACGGAGCTTCTGAGCCTCAACGTCAGCCTGCTCAACCAGGTCGGCGTGATGACGATCTGGCACTTCTCGGGGTACATCATCGCGACCGGCTGCGACGAAGACTTCTAGCACGGCGTAGGAGAACGACGCCGGCCGCGGGCGCCGACAGCACAGCAGCCCGCGGCGGTTTGCAGCAGAAGCACTGACGTCGCGCCGTCGCCGGCGCGCCAGGATGATTTCAAAAGTCGCAAACAACAAGCGTCTCCCTGCAACCGCCGAAGCGCGCCGGCTCGCTGAGCTGGCGCGCGCGGCGGGTCTTGGCGATTCGCCTGATGACGCGCTCCAGCTCAACCGCGATGCGCTCGAGCTGCTCGGAACGGACGAAGAAACACCGCTCCTCGCCGACGTCCTCCGCTGGCAGGGCGCGGTGCTCCGCGACCGCGGCCGCACCTCCGAAGCCGAGCCCCTCTACAAACGCAGCCTCGATGTCGCGAGCCGGCTCGGTTACGTAGCCGGAAAGGCACATGCGTTGAACTCGCTCGGGTCGCTGGCGCTGCGCCGCGGCGACATCAACGGCGCCGCGCACCTGTGGACGGATGCGCTCATCCTCGCCGACGAATGCACCGAGATGAGACTCGTCGGGATGCTACAGCAGAACCTTGGCGTCATCGCCGATATTCGCGGGAATCTACCGGCAGCATTCGCGCATTATAGGGTTAGTCAGCGCACGTTCGAGACGACGAACGACTTTCAGCCGCTCTGTTGGGTTCTCAACAACCTCGGATACCTCTTCCTGAAGCAGGAGCGCTTCGACGACGCCGAGGACACCTTCGCGCGGGCGCTCGGCATCGCACGGTCGCGCGGCGACCTCCTGGCGGAGGGGATCATCGAGGAGAACCGCGCCGAGCTGCGTCTCATGCGCGGCGAGGTTGCCGATGCGTACGAACCGCTCTTCCGCGCTCGCGAGATCGCCGAGCTGCGCGAGGATGATCTCCGTCTCGCCGCCGCGCTCAAGCTCCAGGGCGCGTACGAGCGCCTGTCCGGCCGCGCGGGCGAAGCGACCGACACGCTGCGACACGCGCTGACGCTGAGCGCGATCACCGAGGACGCGCTCGTCGGCGCGGAAGTGCTCTACCAGTTCGGGCTGTCGCTGCTCGCCTTCGGCGACGCCAAGAGGGGAGCTGACGCTCTCAACAGTGCCCTCGACGCGTTTGAACGTATGGGAGCCCGACAATGGGCCGGACGTGTCAGGGAAAAGTTGACCCGGCCGGACTGGGGACGATACTTGTAGCAGATCGACGCGTCTGAAAGACGCGTGTAGACATCGTTCCCGGGTCCCGAGGTAGTGTTGCCGTCCGCCGAAGTTGGCGTGTCCGAGCTGAAGTCCACCGAGCGCGTGTTCGGTTTTCAGAACATCGTCGGCGAGAGTCCTGTCCTTCGCGAGGCCGTGCAGCTGGCCGAGCGTGTGGCGGGGACGCGCCGCACGACGGTGCTGCTCATCGGTGAGACCGGCACGGGGAAGGAGCTGTTCGCGCGCGGCATTCACTACGCCGGCGCCTCGGCGAACGAGCCGTTCGTCGCCATCAACTGCGCGGCCATCCCCGAGAACCTGCTCGAGTCGGAGCTGTTCGGCCATGAGCGCGGAGCGTTCACCGGCGCGCAGACGCGCAAGCAGGGACTGCTCGAGCTCGCGGGCTCGGGAACGCTCTTCCTCGACGAAGTGCATCACCTGCCGCGGCAGCTTCAGCCGAAGCTGCTGCGCGCGCTCGAATCGCGGCAGGTGCGTCGCCTGGGCGGTCTCGAGGAGCTGCCGATCGACTGCCGCATCGTCGCGGCATCGAGCCCGCTGCTCGAGCAGGTCGTGGCGACCGGCGAGTTCCGCGAGGATCTCTACTACCGATTGAACGTCTTCTCGATCGCGCTGCCTCCGCTGCGCGACCGACTGGGCGACGTCGAGATGATCGCGCGACACTTTCTCGCCGAAGAGACGCGCGAATATCAGAAGCCGAAGCACTTCTCCGACGACGCGATCGGCGCGCTGATGCTGCACCGCTGGCCGGGCAACGTGCGCGAGCTGAAGAACGTCGTCGAGCGCGCGGCGATCCTCAGCGCCGAGACGCCGGTGGTGCGCGCCGAGCATCTGATGATCCAGCGCCGTACGACGCGCCTCGCGGCGCCGGACGATGCGGTCGGCGAGATCCGTATTCCGCGCCACGGCAAGCTGCTCGAGGAGATCGAGCGTGAGGCGGTCGCACTGACGCTCCGGATCACCAACGGGAATCAGGCGGCGGCGGCGCGGATGCTCGGCATCTCGCGGCCGACGCTCGCGAAGAAGATGGCTCGTCCTGACGACGGCACGTCGGGGGCGAGCTCGAAATGACGTTGCCATCGTCGGCGGTCGACGCGCTGCTCGAGGACGCGCAGAGCTCCGAGCGCGCCGGCCAGCGCGAGATCGCGCGCCGTAAATACGAGACGGCCCTCTACATCCTGGGACGAGGGGACGGCCGCGCCGCGGCGTTGATCCTGCGGCGGATCGGTCGCACGTACATCGACGACGGGGAGCACGATGCGGCGCTCGACGTGCTCACCGCGGGCCTCGCGATCGCGGAGGCGCACGGCGATCTCGCGGCCGTCGCCCACGCCATGAACACGATGGCGGGGCTGCACCTGCTGCGCGGCTCGCTCGACGAGGCGGAAGCCCTCTCGGCGCAGGTGAAGCGCGCCGCCGCGGCGACGGGAGAGGATCGCCTCGCCGCGATGGTCTCGCAGAACCTCGGCATCATCGCGAGCATGCGCGGCAATCTCGCCGGGGCGATCGAACATTACACGGCGAGCCTCGACAGCTATCGCGCGCTCGGCATGGGCGAGTATCTCGGACCCGTGCTGAACAACATGGGGCTCGTGTACACGCAGCTCGATCGTCTCGACGAGGCGCAGGCCGCGTACGACGAAGCGGTGACGCACTGCTCGGCGATCGGCGACGTCCCGGGCCGCTTGCTCGCGCTCATCAACTCGACGTCGCTCTGGCTCGCGCGCGGCGAGATCGATCGCGCGATGGGATTGTGCACGACGGTCCTCACCGAAGCGACGGCCGTCGGCGACCAGCGCGCGCTCGCCGAGACGTACAAGCATCTCGGCATCATCGCGCGCATGCGCGGCGAGCTCGCCGAGTCGGAGCACCAGCTCGCCGCGGCGTACGACGACGCGATGCGCCGCCAGGATCTCCTTCTCGCCGCCGAGACGGCGCGCGAGCAGGCGGTGCTCTACGAGCGCATGGACAACAGCCGCGCGACGCTGCGCGCGCTGTCGCAGTCGTATCGACTGTTCCAGCAGCTGCGGTCGCAGCACAATCTCGCCGACGTGCAGCGGCGGCTCGGCCGTCTCGAGCGGCAGTTCTACGACATCGTCACGCGCTGGGCGCAGACGATCGAATCGAAGGATGCCTACACGCTCGGCCACTGCGAGCGCGTCGCCGATTATGCGTGCGCGCTGGCGCGCGACGTCGGGTTCGACGACATCACGATGTTCTGGTTCCGCATCGGCGCGCTGCTGCACGACGTCGGCAAGGTCGTCGTGCCGTCGGAGATCCTGAACAAGCCCGGGCTGCTCACGGCGGAAGAGCGCGAGATCATGCAGCGTCATGCCGCCGCCGGGAGCGAGCTCCTGCGCGACATCGACTTCCCGTGGGACGTCCTGCCGATGGTGCGCGGGCACCATGAGCGCTGGGACGGAACGGGCTATCCGGACCGTCTGGCCGGTGAGGCGATCGATCTCACGGCGCGGATCACGTGCATCGCCGACGTCTTCGACGCGCTGACCACGGATCGCCCCTATCGCCCCGGCTTCACGCGCGACGAGGCGCTGACGATGATGGCGGCGGACTCTGGTCGGATGTTCGACCCGGAACTGTTCGCGCGATTCGAGGCGCTGATTCGCGCCGAGCCGGCGCTCGCCCACGGCATCCGCGGAGCACGCGGAACGCTCGCCGCCGCCTCGTAAGGCGGCGGCGCGTCAGCTACTTCTTTTCCTGATCGTGGATGGTGGACAGCTCGACGACTTTGAGCTGACGCACCATCGTCGGGAGCTTGAGGTAGGCGATCTCACCCTTCGCCTTACCGAGCAGCGCACGTCCGATCGGCGACGCCATCGTGACCTGCGACTCGTCGAACTCCAGCGCGTCGCCGAAGACGAGGTTGTACGTCTCCTTCGAGCCCGTCTTCTCGTCCTGCACGACGACCTTCGAGCCGAGCCCGACCTTGTCGGTCGGGATCTGCGCGAGATCGATGTTGGCGAGCTTGCTCAGGCGTTCGGTGAGCTGGCCAAGGCGCGCCTGCACGAGCTGCTGGCGCTCGAGCGCGGCCTTGTACTCGCTGTTCTCCTTCAAGTCGCCCATCTCCACCGCGCGCCGGATCTCCGCGGGGAGGGTGACGTTCAACTCGTACTGAAGTTGCTCGACTTCACGGGCGAGCTTTGCCTTGAGTTCTTCGATCATGTTCCTGGTGCTTCGTCCGACGGAAAACTTGAGCGCCCGGCCGGAGGGGCCGGGCGCGGTCTACTTCCGGAAGCTATCCTCATCGTACAGGTCTCGCAAACGGCGGGCCGGGCATCTCCGACCGTAGGAGCACAGTGTCACTCCAGGCCAGGCGACATGGCGACGTAGTTCAGCTCTGGATGACGAGTCCGGGAAGCCGTGCCGCGGGCATGGGCGTGAGCGCCTACGTGATTCGCGGCGTCATGATCGACACCGGCTTTCACCGCGCACGCCACGAATTGCTCGAGGCGGTGCGTGCCCATGCGGTGCGCGGCGCGATCGTCACGCACTGGCACGAGGATCACGCCGGCAACGTCGCGACGCTCGCTGCCGCAGGCGTTCCGATCGCGATGCGCGACGACACGCGCGACATCCTGCGGTCGCGCCCGGAGATCCAGCTCTACCGGCGCGTCGTCTGGGGGCGTCCGCCCGCGCTCGGCGCGCGCTCGGACGCGTTCGCGTCGCATGGACTCGCGACGGTTCACACGCCCGGACATTCGACAGATCATCAGGTCGTGTGGGACCGCGAGACCGGGACGCTCTTCTCTGGCGATCTCTGGCTCGGCGTGCGCTCACGGGTGCTGCACGCGAGCGAGGATCCGTATCGGATCATCGAGAGCCTGCGCGTCGTTCGCGCGCTCGAGCCGGCGCGACCGGGATGGGTGATCTTCCCGAAATACGAAGCCGGGGCCGCGACCAGCCTGACGCCGGTGCCGCGCGCCCGCGCCGCGCTGCGCCTGGCCGACAATGCCTTCAATTATTCG
>CBHWBX010000112.1:0-10535 GCA_966111935.1 uncultured Gemmatimonadaceae bacterium | reverse complement strand
GACTATCCAAGCATTTGCAAGGACGGAGTAATCACCCGATGTCTGCTGTGGCCATCATCGAAGCATCTTCCACCGACCAAATCGGGAACGGGGATTCCGACGTCGCTCGCGCGGCAGCCGGGGACCGTGGTGCATTCGAGCGGCTCTACCGGCAGAACGTCAATCGGGTCTTCTCACTCTGCGTCCGCATGGTCGCCGACCGTGAGCGCGCCGAAGAGCTGACCCAGGATGTCTTCGTCCGCGCGTGGGAGAAGCTGCATCTCTTCCGCGGCGAGAGCTCGTTCTCGACCTGGCTGCATCGCCTCACGGTCAACGTCGTGCTCAACGCGCGGAAGAGCGACGGTCGGCAGAAGTCGCGGTTCGAGGAGAACGACGAGGAGACGGGGATGGACGCCCACGCCGGCGTCGTCGGAATGCCCCTCGCTCCCGGCGATCTGCTCGATCTCGAGGAAGCCATCGCCAAGCTTCCCCCGGGCGCGCGGCGCGTCTTCGTCCTGCACGACGTGGAAGGCTACAAGCATGAAGAGATCGCCGAGCAACTCGGCGTGACGTCGGGAGCCACCAAGGCGCAGCTCCATCGCGCTCGGCTCCTACTGCGGGAGGCACTGAACCGATGACGTGTCAGATGAAGCCGATCGTGAGCTGCGACGCATTCGCCGACGCGCTTTCGGATTTCCTCGAGCGCGACCTCGCCGAGCCGAGGGGCGCCGCGATGGAGTCGCACGCGCTGTCGTGCAACGACTGCGGGCCGCTCCTCGCCGATCTGCGCAAGCTGCGGCTCGACGCCGCCAACCTGCCGGAGCTCGCGCCGAGTCGCGATCTCTGGTCGGGGATCGCGGCGCGCATCGAGACGCCGGTCGTCGAGCTCGGATCGGCGCGACAGGTCGCGCCGCGCCGCACCGTGAGTCGGGCGTGGATGGGACTCGCCGCGGCGGGACTCGTCGCGATCACCGCGTCGACGACGTATCTGCTCACGAAGCACGCGAGCGGCGTCGTGCTCCCGGCGGCGTCGACGACGCCGGCCGCGACGACGGTGGCGACGCTCGGCACCCCCGACTCGCTCGTGAACCGCGCGGCGGCGCCGAGCAATGCGCCCGTGAGCGCCGCCGCAAACGCGCCCGCGGCCGTGAAGTCTGCGTCGCCGGCGCCGCGCTCGCCGGCGGCCCCGGTGCTGGCCCTCGCAAGCAACAAGCTCTCCGCCGAAGCCACGTACGACATCGAGATCTCGCGCCTGCGCAAGATCGTCGACCGCCGGCGCGGCGAGCTCGACTCGTCCACCGTCGTGGTGCTCGAGAAGAATCTGAAGATCATCGACGACGCGATCGCGCAGTGCCGCATGGCGCTGAAGAAGGACCCGGCGAGCGCGTACCTCAACGAGTCGCTCACCGGCGCGCTCGACAACAAGGTTCAATTGCTTCGCGCGGCGGCGGGCCTGCCGGTGAAGATGTGAGAATCCTCATGACTGTTCGCAACACACTCGTCGCCGCCGCGCTGCTCGCGGTCGGACTGGCCGGCTCGGCGACGACGGCCGCGGCGCAGCTGCGCTTCAACTCCCGATCGGACTTCCGGTCGCGGATCGACACGACGATCGCGTTCGACAAGAACGGCATCGTGACGATCAACGCCGGCACCGGGGACGTGATCGTCACCGCCGGCGCGGCGAACCAGCTCCACGTCCGCGCCGTGAGCGACGACAACGACATCCGCTTCGACGCCTCGCGCAACACCGTCGACCTCTCGACGGCGCGGCGCGGCAGCGACACGCGCTTCGAGGTCACCGTGCCGGTCGGCGCGCGCGTCTTCGCGAAGTCGCAGTCGGGGGACATCTCGATCCGCGGCACCCGCGGCGAGGTCGAGGTGACCGCGCAGAGCGGCGACGTCCGCGTCGAGAACGTGAACGGACGGCTTCAGGTGAAGTCCTGGTCCGGCGAGGTCACCGTCGCCGACGTCACCGGCGACGTCGACATCACGACGCAGAGCGGCGACCTGTCGCTCACCGACATCCGCGGCAACCTCGAGATCGGCAACATCAGCGGCGACATCACCATGCGCGGCGTGACGGCGAAGATCGTCCGCGCGAAGACGACGAGCGGTGACGTGAGCTACGACGGCACGGTCGACCCCGCGGGGCGGTACGACTTCACCTCCCATTCGGGCGACGTGAAGCTCCGCGTGCCGCGCGACGCGAGCGCGCAGCTCACGGTGTCGACCTGGAACGGCGAGATCGACAGCGAGTTCCCGATCACCCTCCAGCCGGGGGAGCACGGGATCGGATCGTCGACGTCGAAGAAGTTCACCTTTGCGATCGGCGGGGGATCGGCGCGCATCAGCGCTGAAACCTTTAGCGGGGATGTGACTGTCTCATCGAACGGACGCGGCGCGCGCCCCTGAGGCGCGCCGCACGAACCCCCATTACGGAACCCCACTCATGTTTCGTCCGCTCTTTGGTCTCGCCCTCGTCGCCGCGCCGCTCGCGCTGAACGCGCAGCGCGCCGCCGACTTCAACTGGTCCAAGACGCTCGCCTCGGGCAGCACGGTCTCGATCCACAACATCAACGGCGACATCAAGGTCGTCCCGTCGACGAACGGCAAGGTCGAGATCCTCGGTTACAAGCGCGGCGATTCGCGCGCGGCCGATCATCTCAAGGTCGACGTCGTCGAGTCGTCGCGCGGCATCAACGTCTGCGTGCTCATGGACGACGGCGACTCGTCGTGCGACGAGGACGGGATGCACGGCAACAACAACCGCCGCCGCTGGGGCAACAGCCGTGACTGGGACGACGCCGAGATGCGTCTCGAGGTCGCGGTGCCGACTAGCGTCGTGGTGCGGCCCGGCACCGTCAGCGGCAACATCGAGGTCACCGGCGCGCACGGCGACGTCAGCGCGAGCTCGGTGAGCGGCGACATCACGCTCGACCGTCTGCACGCGACGTCGGTGCGCGCGAACACCGTGAGCGGCGACATCGACGTCGGCGTCGACGAGCTGACGGGGAACGGCGACTTCAACTTCCACTCGGTCAGCGGCGACATCCATCTCACCGTCCCGCGGGCCTTCGGCGCCGAGCTGTCGATGAGCACCGTGAGCGGCGACATCGAATCCGACTTCCCGATCACGATCGGCGGCAACAGCCGCATGAGCCGCCGCAGCGTGAACGCGCGGATCGGCTCCGGCGGCCGGAGACTCGACGTTTCGACCGTGAGCGGCGACCTTAAGATCCGTTCCGCCAAGTAAACAAGGATTATGAAGACTCTTGCTGCCTTCGCGCTCGTCGCGACCATTGCGCTGCCCGCTGCCGGGCAGCAGACCCAGACCGACAACTCGTTCAGCTGGAACGGGAAGATCTCGACCGGCCATTGGATTCGCGTGAAGAATCTCAACGGCGGCGTCACCGTCGGCGCGGCGAGCGGCGACCAGGTGGAGGTCGTCGCGACGAAGCGCTGGCGCCGCGGCGATCCCTCGGTGGTGCGCATCACCACGAACACCGACGGCGGCGATGTCCTGATCTGCGCGCTGTGGGGCGAGCGCTCGTACTGTGACGAGCGCGGCTACCGCACCCGTGGCAACGGCGACAGCCGGATGCGCAACAACGACGTGTCCGTCGAGTTCAAGGTGCTCGTGCCGAAGGGCGTGAAGGTCTCGACCGAGACCGTCAACGGCGGCGTGTCGATCGACGGCGTGACGTCGGAAGTCGACGCCGGGACCGTGAACGGTGAGGTCGAAGTGGCGACGACGGGCGGCCGGGTGAACGCGTCGAGCGTCAACGGCAACGTGCGCGCGCGACTCGGCAAGATCGACAGCGACGGCGACATGAAGTTCGACACCGTCAACGGCAACGTGATCGTCGAGTTCACCGGTGATTTCGGGGGCGACGTCGATCTCGAGACCGTGAACGGCTCGCTCAACACGAACTTCGAGATGACGGTCAGCGGCCGTCTCGATCCCAAGCATCTCCGCGCGCACATCGGCAAGCCGGGCGGCCCGCGCCTCAAGCTCGAGACGGTCAACGGCTCGGTCGAGCTTCGGCGGCGGTAAACGTCTGGCCCGTACGCCGGGCGCGGCAGTAACTTGGCGGTGAACCTTCTCGTATGGTTGGTCATGCGACACCGCCTTCCCCTCGTCCTGCTCGCGCTGCTGTCGGCCGGCTGTTCTCACGCCGGCTCGAACGACGATGCATTCCAGTGGTCGAATGAGCTCGCGCCGGGATCGGTGGTTCACATCCTCGACGGCGCGGGCGACGTTCGCGTGAGGCGCGCCGCCGGACAGAACGCGATCGTGCGCGCATCGACGAGCTGGCGCCGCGGCCGTGAGCGCGACATCAAGTTCACGGTCACGCAGCGCGGCAGTGAGTACTTCATCTGCGCGATGTGGCGGAACAGCGGCAAGTGCGGCACGGGCAGCTACCGCGGCCGGAACACGAGCGGCTTCCTCTCGATGTTCAGCCTCTTTCATCGCGGCAGCGACGCGACCGCCGACTTCGTCGCCGAGCTTCCGGCGGACGTCATCGTCGACGTCCGCGCGACGAGCGGTGACGTCGAGGTGGAGGGCATCGCCGGCGGCGTGACCGCCAGGACGGTGAACGGCACCGTGCGCGCGAACAACGTGTCGGGTCCGCTCGTGCTGGGGACGGTGAACGGCGACGTGCGCCTGTCGTCGGACTCGCTGTCGGAGACCGCTCCGCTCCAGCTCACGACGACGAACGGGTCGGTGCACGCCGAGCTCCCATCCGAGATCGCGGGAATCTTCGACCTGTCGACGGTGAACGGCGTCGTGGAGAGCGACCTTCCGCTCGGCGCCGCCGGCAACCGCGGCAATCGTCACCTCACCGGCCGCATCGGCCCCGGTGAACGGCCGGTTCGCATGAAGACGGTCAACGGGACGGTCACCGTGACGACCCGCGGCGGCGGCGCGTCCGAGCCGTAGCCGGCCCACCGGCCTGTGCTGGCACCGACGCTCGGCGTCGGGGTATCTTACGAGTAGCAACTACCCCAACGGAGTTTCGATCTACCATGGGTTTCTCCTACGCACCGGCCGTGCAGGTTCGCTCGGGTGCCGAGCGCGCAACGCTGGTTCGTCGTACGTACGGGCTGGTGTTCCTCGGCGTCCTCGTCACCATGCTCGGGTCGGCGTTCGCGTTCACCCAGCCGACGCTCATGAACGCGGTGCTTCAGCATCCGTTCATCACGTTCTTCTGTTCGTTCATTCCGCTGATGATGGCGCAGCGCGCCGCGCGGGATTTTCCGAAGAACATCATCCTCACGCTGATCTTCACGTTCATCGAGGGGATCTGGATCGCGCCGATCCTCGCGATCACCGAGCGCAACGCGCCGGGCGCGGTGGTGTCGGCGGGCGTGCTGACGCTCGTCGCGTTCGGCGGCCTGACGCTCTACGCGCTCCTGAGCCGTCGTGATTTCAGTGCGTGGGGCGGGTTCTTCATGATCGGCCTGCTCGTGCTGTTCGTCGCGATGCTCATCAACGCCTTCGTCGCGAGCGCGGCGGCCGGCGTGTGGCTCTCGACGATCGGTGTGCTGATCTTCAGCGGCCTGCTCGTGTTCGATACTTGGCGCATTCTGCGCAGCGGCATGTTCGGCCAGGACGACTACGTGATCGCCGCCGTGCAGATCTATCTCGATCTGCTGAACATGTTCCTCATGATCCTGTCGCTGCTCGGCAATCGCGACCGTCGCTGAGCTTTGCGCCGCATCGGGCTGGTCTTCGCCCATCCTGACGACGAGACGTTCTGCGTCGGCGGCATCGTCGCGAAGTACGCGGCGGCTGGGGCAACGATCGATCTGTTCTGTGCGACCAACGGGGACGCCGGCAAATCCGCCGGCGTCCCCGTTTCGTCGCGGGAAGAGCTGGCGCGCATCCGTCAGCGCGAGACGCGCGCCGCCTGCGACATCCTCGGCATTCGCGATGTCGTCTTCGCCGGCTACGGCGACGGTCAGCTCGAGCAGGCGGATCCCACGCGTCTCATCGGCGACATCGTTGCCTTCATTCGCCGCACGACACCGGACGTCATCCTGACGTTCGGCCCCGAGGGCGCGCCGACGGGACATCGCGATCACAAGGCGACGTCACGCGCGGCGACCGCGGCGTTCTTTCTCGCAGGTCTGAAGAGCGCGTACCCGGATCAGGGACTCGCGCCGTGGACGCCGCGCCGCCTGTTCTTTCACGCCTGGCGGTTCCCGCTCCCCGATCCGAAGCTCGTGATCGAGAGCGTGCCGTTCACCTGCGCGATCGACGTGCGGGCATATCGCGACACCAAGGACGCCGCGTTCAAAGCGCACGCGACGCAGCAAGGTTCGGCGGGCGCGTTCTACTCGTCGGCGCTGAAGGATGTGGAGGAGCTGGCGTTCGCGGTCGGCGTGCCGCAGCCCTCGAAGATCGTCGACGATCTATTCGCTGGGGTGCCATCGAACTCATAAAAACGAAGGCGCGGAATGAACGGAACATGCGGAATATTTCAAAGATCACTTCCGCGTCTTCCTGCCTTTTCCGTGTCTTCGTTTTTCCTTCAGTTGGATCTGGGCACTACACTGATTCGATGCGCTCGGCGAGCAGCAGATCCGATCCGGTGATCCCCCCGGCATCGTGCGTCGACAGCGTCATCGTGATCTTCGTGTACCGGATGTCGATGTCCGGATGATGATCCATCTCGTCGGCGATCTTCGCGACGCGTCCCACGAACGCGATGCCGTCGGCGAACTTCTCGAACGTGTACGTCTTCGTCAGCACGTCTCCGCGGCGCGACCAGCCGGGGAGCGATCCCAGCGCGCGCTGGATCTCGAGGTCGGACAGTTTCTGGCGCATGCCCTAGATTCTACAACCTCATGTTGAAGCGAGCCATTCTCGCGTCGTTGTTCGCGGCCTCGGTCGCGTCGGCGCAGCGCGACGATACTGTCGTGCACGGGTCGAGATACTGGTCGGCGGTCGCCGCCGGCGCGGCGACGAGCATCCTCATCCATGAGGCGGCGCACATCGGGACGGCGATCGCCAGCGGCGCCCGCCCGACCTTCGGGTTCGATACCGGGCGTCCTACTGTCTTTTCGGGGATCGACTCGCACCGCTATCCGCGCCGGCAGTTCTGGTTCTCGTCGGCCGGCCTCGACATCCAGGCGCTGCTCGACGAAGCGATCCTCGACATCCCGCATCACCGCGGCAGCCCATTCGAGCGCGGCCTCCTCGTGGGTGGAATCGGGACGACGATCTTCTATCTGACCGTCGGCCGCTGGGGTTCGGTGAGCGACGTCGATTTCATGGCGCGCACACACGTGCTCGACAAGACCGAGATCACGCTCATCTATGGAAGCGTGGCGGCGTCGCACATCTGGCGGATCAGCCGGGATCCCGCGTACGCCCACTTCTTCGTCGTCCCATCGTCGAACGGGCTGAACGCCGGCCTTCGCTTCTGACCGCACGTTGGCTTGCGGCTTCGGTGTTTATTCGGTAGCCTTCTAGCCCAGCGTGAAGGCAGGCCCGATGGCAGTCCCGAAGTCCAGGTTCGAACAAGCCGCGCTCTTCTCGCGCGACGTTCTCGGCTCACCCGTTCCGATCGTCGGTGAGCAGAAGGACATTCGGTATTTCGGTACCACCGCGCGCAATGTCCTGAATCCGCCGGAAACCACCCAGATGGGTTTCTGGTCGATCAATCCGTACATCGGATGCGCGTTCGGGTGCGCGTACTGCTACGCGCGCTACGCGCATCGCTGGGTGCTCGATCGCCACGCGACGGCGAATCCCGAGCACGCCGATCTCCAGGGCGCGCGCGACGAGATGGTCCCGTGGCTCGCCTTCGAGCGTCGCATCTTCGTCAAGACGAACGCGCCCGACGTGCTGCGTCGCACGCTGCGCCATGGATCCGACCGACATCTCTCGCTGCTCAAGAACGATACGATCGTCATCGGCACGGCGACCGATCCGTTCCAACCGGCGGAGCGTCGCTTTCGCGTGACGCGCGGGCTGCTCGAGGTGCTCGCCGAGCATCCGGGATTGTCGGTCGCGATCATCACGAAGAGTCCATTGATCACGCGCGACATCGACCTGCTCAAGCGGATCGACCGGCACTCGGCGCTGACGATTCATCTCTCGCTGATCTCGACCGATCGCGATCTCGCGCGCCGCATCGAGCCGCGCGCGCCGACGCCCGAGGCTCGGCTGCGCGCACTTGGCCGGCTGAGCGACGCGGGGATCGAGGTCGGGATCAACGTGATGCCGGTGCTCCCGGCGATCACCGATTCGCCGGAAGCGCTCGACCATCTCGTGCGCGCGGTGAAGGAGCGCGGTGCGGCGTACGTGAATGCGTGCGCGCTGCGGCTCCGTTCATCGGCGCGGCAGCGATACCTGCCGTTCATCGAGCAGGAGTTTCCGCATCTCGCGAAGCGCTACTGGGCGACGTACGCGTTCGATCACAAGGTGAGCGCGCAGTACAGCGAGCGGCTGCGCGCGACGATGCGCGAGATCTGCGCGGCGCACGACATTCCGTATGGTCGTTGGGGAGCGTCGGAAGGGCGTGCCGAGGAGGCCGAGGCGATCGCGTCACGTTTCGCCGGCGAGTACCAGCTGGCGTTTGCGTTTTGAACAAAACAGGCTCTAACCCGTTTGCGATCAAACGGTTAGGCGATGTGGAAAACCAAGCAAATATCACAATCGTGACATTTGCCTATGAATAAACCGGCCAACCGGCAAGGAATTCTTCTTGCTTTCGGTTTCTATTCGGGGTAGCTTCCTCCCCCGAATTGGATTGGACCTCCTCGCCGGTTTTTGGTGATGTCGACTTCCGTGGCCGCACTCCGGGCCCTCATCGAGCAGAAATTCCCGAATGCCACGCCGCTCACCGGCGGGGTGCAGACGACGGAGTACGTCGCCACGGGAATCGCGCAGCTCGATGGCGCGCTCCTGAACGGGGGGCTGCCGCGGGGACGACTCTCCGTCTGGGCGCCGCGCGGCGGCGTCACGGCAATTCTGCGCGCGACCTGTCATGCGCTCATCGCGAACGGCGAGCGCGCGGCGTGGGTCGACGGCGATTCGACGATCGCCGGCGCGTTCTGGCAGGACGGACCGTATCTCGTCCGCCCAAAGACGCGCATCCACGGACTTCGCGCCGCCGAGGAGCTGCTCCGCTCCGGCGGCTTTTCACTTCTGGTATTAGCAGGTTGTGATCCGCAGGGCACCGAGACGGTGCGCCTCACGCGCGCCGCGCGCGAAGGGGGCGCGGCGTTCGTGGCCATCGGCGACAACGCGGCGATGGCGACGCTGCGGCTTCGCTCGCAGCTCCTCCGCTACGGCTGGCGCCGCACGCCGTTCGGTGATCCCGCGGACGCCCAGGACGTCACGGTGCGCGTCGGCGCGCGCGCCGTCGGCTGGAACGCATCGACTGAATTCAAGATCCCGGTGACGCATCATGAGCTACGTCTGTCTCTGGAGTCCGCGCTGGCCGACCGGCGCGGACTTCCCCGCTGACCTCGTCGCGTCCTTTCTTCTCCACGCGCCGCGCATCGCCGTCGGCGAGCGAAGCCTCGTCTGGGGCGACGCCCGCGGGTTGAACGGCACGCGCGTCGCCGAGGCGCTGCTCGGTGTCGCCGAGGACTACGGCTTCGACGATGTCCACGCCGGCGTCGCGCTCACGCCGATCGCCGCGGAAGTCGCGGCGACGCAGAGCACCGCCAAGCTCATGGCCGTCCGTCCCGGCACCGACGCGACCTTCATCGCGCCGTACAAGCTGCACGTTCTCTCGCCTTCCGATCATGTCGCCGCGCTGCTGACCGGGCTCGGCATCGAGACCTGCGGCGCGCTCGGCGCGCTCGACGCCGAATCGATCGAAGTGCGCCTGGGGATCGAAGGCGTTCGGCTCTGGCAGCGTGCGCGCGCGGAGGACGAGCGCTGGCTGTTCCGAATCCCGGTGCGCGCACTGCCGAGCGCGTCGCTCGAGTGGGTCGAGTACGGGCTCAAGGATCCCGAGCGATTGCAGTTCGTCATCAACTCGCTCGCCGGCACCGTCTGCGCATCGCTCGCCGCGCGCGGTGAGCGGGCGCGCGAGATGGGACTCGTCTTCTCGCTCGGCAATCGTACGCAGCGTACACACGTGATCCGCTCGTCGCGGCCGAGCTCGGAGCAGAAGCGGTGGATGCGTCTCGTGCGCGAGGCACTCGATACGCTCACGCTCCCCGACGCGGTGATGGGCGTGACGCTGCGCGTCGAATCGGTGGTCGGCGACAACGGGACGCAGGGGGATCTGTTCGACCGCGGCTTCGCGAGCGCGCCGGCGGTGGAGGAGGCGGTCGTGAGTTTGACGGACGACCAGGGGGAGGTGGTGGTTGAACCCGTGAACTCGGAGCATCCGTTGCTGGAGCTGCGGACGCAGTGGAAGGCGCGGGGAACGGCAGGAACTACCGGGTCGCGGGTTGCGGGTCGCGGGGCGCGGGAAGGTACGCGCGCGGCGCGCGCTCAATTGAAAGAGCGCAGCCCGTCGAACGCCGTTCATCAACGTGACGCCTCAGGCGTCAGACACCTTCCCGTAACCCGCAACCCGCAACCC
>CBHWBX010000111.1:0-10614 GCA_966111935.1 uncultured Gemmatimonadaceae bacterium | reverse complement strand
GCTGCCGCGCGGATAGAACCAGCTCACCCGCTCGTCGATCGTGCCGTGGACGATGCCGGGGCGCGAGATGAACCCGCTCCCGGCGCGGAAGTTCTCGTCGATGCCGTTGAGGCTGTAGCGGAAGCCGTAGCGCTTGCCGTTGCGCGACAGCGTCGCGTCCCAGAGCGGCGCGTTGCGCACGACGTTCCGCGTCTTGTCGTAGCTCTGCGCGTACTGGAACGACGCCGTGTACACGTCGCCGAACAGGATCCGTCCGTCGACATCGGCGAGCCGGTTGTAGTCGCCGCCGACCACCCGGTCGGTGTACGCCATGCCGACGCGCGACTTGTCGCCGACGTCGCGCTGCACGCGCAGGATGTTGTAGAGCGTCGAATACGCGCCGTTCGCCGACAGGCTCGGGTCGTCCTGCGCCGCGATGAATCCGATCCCCAGCCCCGCCGCCTTGCCCGTGAGCTTCACCGCCGCCTCCGGCTTCGCGATGCGGCGCGTGTAGATCAGGTTCTGCGGCACGTTGAACTGCTCGAGCCCATCGAGGAAGCACGGCCGCTTCTCCGAGAAGAACAGTGCCTGCCGCGGGTCGAGCACGAACTGTCCGGCATCCGCTTCGACTTCCGCGAAGTCGGGGCGAAGCGTGCCGTTCATCGTGAGGTTGTTCGTCACTCCGTAGCGGACGTTCATGCCGAGCTGCGGGCGCGGCTGCGTGTAGCGCCAGCTCGTGCCGAGCGGATTCATCGCCCCCGTGGACTTCCGCGTGATCATCGGATTGAAGTCGAGCACGAGGCCGCGATCGAGCGACGACAGTCCGTCGAGCGAGCCGCCCTGGCCGAGGAACGACGCGTTCGTGCGGCGCGCCGGCGCCCAGGTGTCTTCATAGCCGGAGTGCGCGACGAAGCGCACGACGTTGAAGTCCCACGACTGCACGTCGGCGCCCTGGAACTTGAGGCTGCGGAACGGAATGCGGATCTCGACCTCGTACCCCGTCTCGGTGACGCGCCCCTTCGACGAGTACACGAAGTCCTGCGACAGATCCGGCGCCTGCCGCTGCGGGATCGTCACCTGGAATCCACCGCCGCTGTTCTGCGTCGTCTCGACGAGCGTGCCGTCCTGCTGAATGCCGAGCGGATTCACGGCGAACACATACGCCTGCCGCTTGTCGTTGAAGGTGCCGATGAACAGCTGCACGTTGTCGTCGGCCGAGATCTTGTCGCGATCGGCAAGATTCGCGTTCACGCGGCCGTGCGCCTCGAACGCGCGCACGCCGACGTGCAGCGCGTTCGCCGAATACCACACGAGCACCTGCGTCGAGTCGGCGGCGGGAATGCCGTCCTGCGGCGAGTACTGCGAGAAGCCGGACAGCACCGCGGCCTGCTGCCACACGGCTTCATCGAGCTTGCCGTCGATCTGAATGTCCGCCGCGCTCTCGATGCGCGGAATCTTCACGTGAATCTGGTTCGCGCGGCCGTTGTAGTCGGCGGTGGGAGCGCGATGCAGCAGCGCGGCGAGACAGGCGCCGACGCAAAGGGTGGGGGTGGGCATGCCCTGAAGATGGACGCGCCGCGGCCGTCGCGCTAAGGCGGCGGCGTCAGAATTTTGTATAGCAGAGAGTTGGGATCAGAAGCGAATCGTGTGATAGACGATGCTCACATCCCCGCTCTGACTCGCGACGACCGACGCGGGACGCGGCGGGACGTGCAGAAACGCGGGCAGCCCCGGCCGACGCGCCGCGATCTCCACGGTTCCGTGCGCGCCGGCAGCCATCGTCAGCGCGATCGTCGCGCCTTCCGGCGGCATGTTCCAGTACTCGGTGACCCAGTCGCGCTGCCGCCGGCGAAGGCGAATCGTGTCCACCGGCACGCCGTCGATCGACGAGCGCGTCACCGCGGCGCCGCGCACGCGGATCACGGTCGCCGTCGTGCCCTGCGGCGCGGCGACGTGCAGCGTCACCTCGCGTCCCGCCGACGTCGTCGTGTCGCGAACGATCGCCGCGTTCGGCCGCGGAAGTCCGGCGGTCATCGCATCGCGCCCGTAGAGAACGGCGCGCGTGATCCCGAGGTCGTACGTCCACGGAAGGCCGGGCAACGCGTCGCCGAGCCCGCTCCGTGTCCACGGGTCGTGAATCGCCGTCGTTCCGAGAAAGCCCGCCGGCTCATCGGCGTTCTCCGCGTAGACCAGCGACGACCGCAGCGGATGCTCGGCGCTCGGCACCGCGACGACTTTCGCGACGACGGCCGATGCCACGGCGACGGCGAGGGGTACCATCAGCGCCAAGCGCCAGGTCGGCAGAGCGCGCATCACCGTCGGTCCGACGATCCAGGTGAGCAGCGCGATGAACACCGCCATCGCCAGCGCGCCGACGCCGGACACACCGAGCATGATCACCGCCGCCGCACTCGCGAAGCCGGCGAGCAGGAGCACCGCGAATCCCGTCGCGATCCATTCGGCGACGCGATGTCCCGACCGCGCGGCGGCGAGCGCGAACAACAGCGGCCACACGAACAGATAGCTGAACGTCGGCGCCAGGAAGCTCGTCGCGATCGCAAAGATCGCCCAGAGCAAAAGGCCGGCGGCGCGCGCGCTCTTCCACAGCGCGTCCACCGCCGCGTAGACGGCGCCGTTGACGGCGAGCACGCCAAACCCGAGCGCCGCGCCCGACCATCCGCTCCACGCGAGCGGACCACAGGTGCGCAGCAGACCGGCCGCGGCGCCGCTCACGGCGACGCACAGAAACGCGATCCCGCCGGCGATCAGCGCCCCAGGCCGAAGCGGAGACAGGACTAGTATAAATAAGACTAGTGTGAGGATCCCGAGCAGATACGCGACCCAGAGTGGGTAGATCACGAGCCCGATCACCGGGAAATCGAAAAAGACCGCGTCCCCGGTCACGGGCCGCGGCAGGTCGCCCGACGCCGCCGCGATCGCGACGGCGAGCATCTGCTGGCCGTGATGCTGCACGCTGCCCAGGCTCAGGTGCGTCGAATCGTCGGCGGTGGTGTGATAGCGCTCGACGCCGCGGGTGAACGCGAAGTTGAGCGCCGGCGCGCGGAGTCGCGCGAGCTCGGAGAGATCGGTGTCGTTGGGCAGCGTGCGATAGACCGTCGTGAACACCGAGCCTGCCGTCACGTCGCCGGCGCGCCGCAGCAGGCGTACGGCGTCGAGGTTTCCCGGGGCGGTCTCGAACATGAACGACCGTCCGGCGGTGCCACGGGCCTCGAGATTCATCACGAATGCGACGTCTTTCGCGTGCGGATGCTCGCGCACGAACGCCGCGGCGCCGAGCAGTCCCGATTCCTCGCCGTCGGTGAACAGCGCGATGACGTCGTGCTCGAGCGGCTGCTTGCGTGCGCGCAGCGCGCGCACGACCTCGAGGAGCGCCGCCACGCCGGCGCCGTCGTCCGCCGCCGATGGACCGGCCTCCACGCCGTCATAGTGCGCGACGAGCAGCACGGCTTTCCCGCCAGGTGTGCGTCCCGGGAGGTACCCGAGCACGTTCTGCACGCGCCCCGACTGCTGGAACCGCGTGCCGACGGCGGCGGTCGCCTGCACCTCGCCCCGAACGCCAAGGGCCGCCAGCTGACCGAGGATGTAATCGCGGACGCGGTCGTGATCCGCGGTCCCCATGGGATGCGGCCGTTCGGCGACCCGTGCGACGTGCACCCGCGCACGCTCGGCGGAAAACACCGTGTCCGGCGCCGACGCCGGAAGGGGCGCCGGCGGACGCGTGACCCGGAGCACCGAAAGCGCCACCAGCGCGGACAGGCCGAGCGCCGTTATTAGGCGGGAGATCATTCAGGTCCTTGCGCTTGTCGTTCGACGCATCATTCTACATTGGCAGGATCCCGCATCGCGAGCACGGAGCAGAGACGGCATGGCTGGAAAGACGATTCTCGTGGTCGACGACCACGACACGACGAGGCAGACGATCACCCGCATGCTCGAGGCGGGCGGGTTCACGGTGCGCACGGCGTCGAATGGCGTCGAGGCGCTCGACCGGCTGGCGCGCGAGAGCAACGAGATCGACATCGTGCTGAGCGACGTCACGATGCCGGAGATGGGGGGCATCGACCTTTCGTATCAGATCCGCGAGCAGTATCCGACGATGCCGGTCGCGCTGGTGTCGGGCGACGTGAGCGAGCTCGAACGGAGCATCATCGGACGGCAGGACGTGCCGTTCATCAAGAAGCCGTTCCATGCGGAGTCGCTGTACAGCGCCGTCAACGAAGCCATTCGGCGATTCGCCAAGGGCTGAGCCGCACCCGCCGGGAAGCGAAAGGCCCGCGCTCATTCGAGTCGCGGGCCTTCGTGCGTTCGGGATGTTGCGAGGCTAGGCCTTCTTGAACACCTGCTTGCGCGACATCGTCTGCGGCCCCGCCGAGATGTCGCTCGACAGGGTGAGCACCTTGCCGGTGGCGTCGAGCGACCAGTGGTCGATCGTCTTCACCGTCGTGCCGCCGACCTGCGCGTTCGTCGTAACGACGAGCACCGGACCGTCCCACGCCGTAGTCGACGTGAGATCGAACGACATGCCCTGCGCGCTGATCGTGTTCTTCGACGGCGAGCCGTCGAGCGCATAGTTGAGCGTCGAGTTCACCGTGCCGCCCACGGTCGACGTGATGCTCTGGTCGACTTTGATCGCCTTGTCGGTCTGAGCGATGTTCACGGTCGCCGAGATGCCGTCCGCGGCAGCGCCGCTCTGCACCGGATCGAGTGTCCATGTCCCCGAGAAATCGGGGTGCGTCGCCTGCGCGGCCAGCGGGGTGGCCAGCGGGGCGACGATCAACATCAGTAGGGCAGCAATCCGGCGCATCGACCTCTCCTATTTCTTCTTCTTTGCCTGTGGTTTCGCGCCGGCTGTTGCCGGTGCGTCGCGGAACACCTTCGATTCACCTTCATACCCGAACTTCAGGTGCGCGCTCTGCTCCACCTGCGTGATCGCGAGCTTGCTCGAATCGAGCGGCACGTCGATCGACGCGATGCGGTCGAGCAGCGGCGCGTCGGGCACCTTGATGTCGTAGTTGAACCAGCGTGTCATTGCAGAAACGACTTGCCGCAGCTGTTTGTTTCTAACCGTGACGCGCTTGTCCACCCACCCGAACGTCTCCGCCTTCTCGTCGTCCGTCGCCGGACGAATTCCCTTCGACGCGTCCGCGACCATCGCCTGACCGGCGGTCGCCACGGCCGTCTTCTTCGCCGACTTGATCGTCACCGCGCCTTCCTGCACGAGGATCATCGGAACCGAATCCGGCGTGAAGGTCGAGACGGTGAACTTCGTGCCGGTCGCGATGAAGTGTTGCCGCCGCGCGACGACCCGGAACGGCATCTGCTGCCCCGGAGCGACCTCGAAGGTGGCGGTGCCTTCGACCTTCACGGCGCGGTTCTTCGTCCCGAACCCATCCGGGATGAAGACCTTGGTCTCCGGCCCCATCGTCATCTGTGACCCATCGCCCAGCTTCGTCGAGCCGATCTGGCCCGAGCCCGACTGGATCGGCACGATCTCCCGATTCGCGACGACGGTCAGCACCGCATCATCCTCGCCAATGCGATCGACGTAGAGCACGCCGGCGACGGACACGGCCAGCGCGAACGCGCCGATCGCGACGGGAATGATCCACCCCGGGCGCTTGCTCATCTGCTTCATGTGCGCAGCGGCCTCGTGGCGTCCGGTCGTCGCGTTGGCGGCGCGCGCTTCCGCGCTCATTCCCGAGCCGTGCAGCGAGCGCTCGATCTGCCCCCACACGTGCTCCGCCGAATCCTGACCGGCTGCGACCTCGTGCGCCTTCGACTGCGCGGCGCCGACGGCACCGAAGCGCGCGCCCGACGCTCGTCGGCTCAACGCGCGCGCCGCACCGTGACGGATCTCGTCGCCGAGCACGGCACGGAACTGCTCGGGCGACGACAACGTGCCGCGTTGCGCCCACGCGTTCACGAACGCGATCTCGACGACGCGCGGTGCGAGGGAAGCGGCCTCGCCGAGCTGCGCCTTCGCGACGTGCAGACTCGGCGTGTATTCCTCGTCGAAGATCCGCTTGAGTGCGGATTCATCGGCGAGGAATGCGGGTGGACTGAGAGGACTGGGCGAAGCGATGCGAGCATCCGGCGTCGACATGCAGCCTCCTGAGGGCTCAGTTTCCCTCTATCATGCTCCCGCCACGGGGCGGCGCAAGAGGGAGATCCCCCAGAGACGGCTCAGGGCGTCAAGCCAGGCTCGTAGTTGGTCACGAATTCCAGGAACTTCGAGACCTCGACGATGCTCTTTCCTACGAAGCGCACAGTATGCGAATCGATCCGCTGGACGTTCGGCAGGTACCCGAGCAGCTCGATCGGCCGGTAGTTCTTCATCGACACGTCGACGGTAACCGGCGTCGTCATGTTGTACGGTTTCATCTCGCCGCGGCGCTGCACGGCGACCTTCGCGCGCTGATGGATCAGCTCCGCCGACACCGACGGGACCATCGTCTCCGCGGAGTGAAAGCCGATCGCCTGCTTCACCGCCACGCCCTCGACGTTGCCGAGCCGCTGCTTCGTCTCGGCGACGATCTGGTCGTCGCCCGTGATCATCACGACGGGGACGCCGAAGTGCGCGGCGATCGCCGCATTGATGCCGGCCTCCGACTGCGCGACGCCGTTCAGCGTGACGCGCGTCAGGTTCGCGCTCGAGATCGTGTGCGCGCGCACGCCGGTGAGGCTCGACGTCGAGGTGTGATAGCCGACGAAGATCACGGCCGCGAACGACGAGTCGATCCCTTCCATCATGCCGAGCGGCCGCGGAAACGAGCGCACGATGCGCACGGGAATGTCCATCGGCAGCCGGTCGATCAGCAGCGACTGGCCGTTGCCGTGCGAGTCGCTGATCACGAACTCCGTCGCACCCGCTTCGCGCGCGCCCTGGATCGCCGCGAGCACGTCGCCGGTCATCCACTCGCGCGCCCGCTGATACTCGAACGACGCCGGTCCGAGCTGGTCGGCCGAGGCGACGCCGCTGATGCCTTCCATGTCGGCGGAGATGTAGACCTTGAGCGGACGCTGTTGCGCCGCGAGCGACGTCGCGCAGCAGAGCGCGAGGGCGAGGGACTTGAGCATGTTGGGTGGGAGAGAGTGGAGATCTCCGATCTTACGCTTGAATTACCACCGCACGCCAGTCATCGTCCTCAGTGCGATGCCGTCCGCCACCCGCCGTTCCGGGTTGAGTCCACTCGCCGTCTTCGGCCTCTGGACGATCCCCACCCTGCTCTCGACGCTCGAGACGGTGATGTTCGCCCGTCTGGGCAACCGACCGATCTCGGTGACGCGCGCCTTCTTCGCCGAGGCGCCGCAGTGGTACGGCTGGGCGCTCCTCACGCCGCTCATCATCTCGCTCGGCGAGCGCTACCCGCTGCGGCGGCTGGTGCGCGTACGCAATGTGTTCGTGCACATCGGCGCGAGCCTCGCATGCAGCCTTGCCGTGGCGATGGCCGATGCCGCGGTGAACATGGTGCTGCGTCCGACGCGCGCCGGTTTCGTCGCGTCGACGCGGAACTGGTTCCTGAGCGGGCTGCCGGCGACGACCCTCGCTTACTTCGCGATCCTCGCCCTCGCCTACGCGATCGGCAACGCGGCACGGCTTCGCGAGCGTGAGACGCAGCTCCGCGAGGCACAGCTCGCCGCGCTGCGGATGCAGCTCCAGCCGCACTTCCTGTTCAACAGCCTCAACGCGATCATGGCGCTGGTGCGCGATCAGGAGACGGCGCAGGCCGTGCGCGCGCTCTCGCTGCTCGGCGACGTGCTGCGCGCGTCGATCAACGCCGGCGACGCCCACACGGCGACGCTCACCCAGGAGCTCGACTTCGTCTCGCGCTACCTGGACATCGAGCGGATGCGCTTCGGCGATCGGTTGCGCGTGACCGTCGACGTTCCGACGGAGCTGAAGGACAGCCACGTACCGACGTTCGTGCTCCAGCCGTTCGTCGAGAATGCGCTCAAGCACGGCATCCTGCGCGATCGCGACGGCAACGAGATCCGCATCCGCGCCCGCGACGGCGAGGGGGCGCTCGTGCTCACCGTGCGCGACGACGGCCGCGGCCTGACGAGCGATGCCGAGCTCGCCTCGGGGGGCGTTGGTATCGCGAACGCGCGGGCGCGGCTCGAGCGGATGTACGGCGACGCGGCGTCGCTCAAGGTGCGCAACGCGTCGCCGGGGGTCGAGGTCGAGATCCGGATTCCGCGCCGGTGATTCGCGCGGTCATCGCCGACGACGAGCGGCTCTCGCGCCGGGTCGTCCACCAGCTGCTCGAGCGCCACGACGACGTCGTGGTCGTCGCCGAATGCACCGACGGCGCGGCGACCCGCGAGGCGATCGCGTCGCTCTCGCCCGACGTCCTGTTTCTCGACGTGCGGATGCCGCTCGAGTCGGGGCTCGACGTCGCGCGAACGCGCGCGGCGAGCGGCCCTTTGGTGGGAGTCGTCACGGCGTTCGATCGATTGGCCGTGCCGGCCTTCGAGGCCGACGCGGTCGACTATCTGACGAAGCCGGTCACCGAGGAGCGGTTCGACGCGGCGCTCGATCGCGTGCGCGAACGCATCCGCCTGCGCAGGATTGCGGCGGTCGCCGATCCCGATGCGGGGACGTCGCCATACGTCTCGCATCTCGTCTCCCGCGTCGGCCCGCGCGACATCATCATCCCGCTCGAGACGATCGACTACATCGAAGCGGACGACGTGTACGCGGCCGTCGTCGCCGGCGGGAAGCGCCATCTCGTGCGCACCGCGCTCGACGCGCTCGAGCGGAGCCTCGACCCCGCGGTCTTCGCCCGCGTGCATCGCTCGTACATCGTGCGGATCGACCGCATTCGCGAGGTGCGCCGGACGAACGGCGCCGAGCTGGTGCTCGCGGACGGCACGGTGCTCCCGGTGAGCCGCCGCCGGCGCGCCGCACTCGAGGCGATCATCCGACCGCTCGCGACATAACCGCGACCGTTCCCGACACAGGTCCGTCCCAGCGAGGACGGATTGGCAAGAATGTCATCCCGAGGAGCGCAGCGACGAGGGATCTGGGCTCGCTGCTGTGGGGCCAGTCTCCCACCAGTGACGATAGATCCCTCGCTGCGCTCGGGATGACACTCCTTGGAGAATACATGCTCGCATTTTCACTTGTCGCCTTTGCGCTGAGCACCGTCGACCCGCGCACGCTCGTCGACGCCTCCCTCGCCGCGATGCAGCGGACGACGTCGCTCGCCGACGTCCGCACGATCCGCCTCACCGGCATGCAGCACGAATTCATCCTCGGCAACGCCGAGCGCGCCGAGGGTCCGTGGCGCGTGCAGTACGTCGGATTCAGCGAGCTGCGCGACACGCGCAGCGGAGCGAATCGCCGGACGGACAGGTTCATCAACCCGTCGGGCGCGCCCGGCGCCGAGCGTGTGACGATCGTCTCCGACTCGGTCTCGGCGCAGCGCGCCGGTCCGCGCGAAGCCGGAATGTCGAAGGGCGCGTACGAGGACGTGATCGACCGCATCGACGCTTCGCCGGAGCGCGCGCTGCTCCTCGCTCGTGAATCGAAGGCGCTGCGCGTCGACGGCAGCGTGAAGCACTACGGCAATGTGTACGACGTCGTCTCGTTCCCGTGGCGCAACGGGCGCATGAAGATCGAGATCAACCGCGACACGCACCTGCCCGACGCCGTCGAGATCGTGCGGACCTATCCCGACAACTTCCGCTGGGCGCCGTTCGGCGACGTGCACATGCGCACTGACTACGTCGATTGGAACGTCCAGTCGAACGGCGTCTACTGGCCGATGCAGGCGAAGGTGAGCTTCAACGGCCAGCCGCTGCGCGACGTCACGTTTGCGACAGTCGCATTCGACACGCTCACGCCGGCCGCCGACTCCTTCGCGGTGAGCGATTCGTCGCGCGCGCAGTTCGCGCGCAACTCCGCGCTCAACTTCTCCCGGTTCACCTTCGGCATGCGCGGCCAGCCGACGGAGCTCGTCCCGAACATCGTTCGCGTCCCCGACCAGTGGATGATGACGATGGTCAAGCAGCCCGACGGCGTGGTGATCTTCGAAGCGCACATCAGCCCGAAGTACGTGAGCGACGTGATCGCCGAAGCGAACCGTCGCTGGCCCGGCGCGCCGATCAAGGCGTTCGTGATGACGTCGGACCCGTGGGGCCACCTCGGTGGGTTCAGCGAGGTGGTGCGCCGAGGGATTCCGATCTACGCGAGCGCGGGGTCGGTCCCGTTCTTCGCATCGCTCCCCGGCGGAAAGGCGGCGAAGCTCCTTCCGGTCTCGACGAAGACGACGATCGGCAAGGGCGAGAATCGGATCGAGCTGTACCCGGTCGGCGGGCCGTACGCGGAGCGGATGCTCATGGCGTACTTCCCGGAGCACAAGCTGCTCTATGGCGCCGATCTCGTCTTCATGCGCCGGGGTCCGGACGGCAAGCCGACGGGCGGGTTCCTCGAGACGGAAGCCGTGGATCTGCGGGCGGCGGTGGCGCGGGAGAAGCTGGATGTGGATTCAGTGTTCTGCGTACAGAACTATGGGCCGTTCAAGTGGGCTGACTTCGTGAAGTAGGAACGGCAAACACGCGAAAGGGAAAGCGACTCAGCGCGGAGCAAGCACCGTCACCGACTCCGCCATG
>CBHWBX010000110.1:0-10720 GCA_966111935.1 uncultured Gemmatimonadaceae bacterium | reverse complement strand
TCGTCTCTCGTTCCCAATTTCCGATCCCCGCTCCTCGATCCACGCCCCCAGTTTGACTTCCTTCCATGGGTCCCCTATCGTCTCTATTGCCGAGCCCAGCGATATTTGTGATGCGTGCCATGGCTGAGCTTGGTCCGTCTATTGGATAGCAGGCTCAGCGATGCCGCTCGTGGAAGTGCACCAGTTTTAAAAAAGGAGCATTCATGCATACAAATCGTTTGCTGATCGCTGTTCTTTCCGCAGCCATCGTGTCACCCCTCGGAGCACAGCGCGCCGGGACCGTCGAGATCGGCGGATTCGGCCAGTTCACGCGCGTCGATGCCGCGTGGCACGTCGACAATGGCTGGGGCGGCGGTGGGCGTCTCGGCGTGTTCTTCACACCGCGCTGGGAGCTCGAGGCGACCGCGGCGTCGTCGTCGTTCGACAACCAGGCGCCGCGTGCGGCGGGATCGTCGACCAATCAGACCTTCACCGGTCAGATCAACTACAACCTTCCGTTCGGGCTCGGTGGACACACTCACCAGCTCCTGCTCGAAGCGGGCGCGGGTGCGCAGCGTTTCGCGTCGCACACCGATTTCACCGTGCCTCTCGGCGGCGGTTTCCGCTTCAACTTCAACGACGTCGTCGCGCTGCGTCTCGACGGCATCGTGCAGTGGGTCGAGAACCCGACCGCGGCGACGTTCGGCTTCCCGCCGGTCGTCGGCGTGAACAAGACGGCGGCGCGCTCGTCGAACGTCGAGCTTCGCGCGGGGCTCAGCTTCCTGCTCGGCAATCGCAAGCCCGCGCCCGCGCCCGCGCCGGTGCAGCGTCCGATCGAGCCGCCGCCGGCGCGCAGCGAGCCGACGCCGCCCCCCGCGCACGTCGCTCCGCCGGCGCCGGAACCGAATCGTGATTCGATCGCCGCGGTCGATCGTGCGCGGACCGCGCTGCTCGCGAAGATCTACTTCGACTTCGACAAGTCGGATCTCCGCGACGACCAGCGCGCGATTCTCGACGCGAAGCTGCCGGTGCTGCGCGCCAATCCGGGCGTCCGCATCCGCGTCGAAGGCAACGCCGACGAGCGCGGCTCGGACGAGTATAACATGGCGCTCGGCATGCGCCGCGCGCAGATCGCGCGGAAGTATCTCGTCGATCACGGCATCGACGCGTCGCGCATCGACATCTCGAGCAACGGCGAAGAGAAGCCGGTTTGCCAGGAGCACAACGAGTCGTGCTGGTCGCAGAATCGTCGCGACGAGTTCGTCATCGTGACGGGCGACATCTCGCGCGTATCCTGATCGCGCCGAAGGGACCAGTAATAAATCAGCGACGAGGGGCGCCGGCGACGGCGCCCCTCTGTCGTTGTGATCCCAATCGGCGGCGTGGAACCATCGCGATGAGCTCGGGATTGGCTACGACATTCACCGAACCTCATCGGAGCGTTGCCTCATGAAGATTCGCGTAGCTGCGCTGGTTCTCGCCGGCGCCACTCTCGTCGCCGCCTGCGGCAGTGACGAGCCCACGACGACACCGACCCCGGTTTCGAAGATCGTGAATTTCACCGCCGCGCTGTCGCCCGCCGGTGAGATCGGCGCGACGCTCTCCGGCAATCCCACCGGCAACGGGACGTTCACCGCGACGCTCGATACGTCGACGAACGTGTTCACCTACACGGTGACCTACACCGGTCTCACGTCGAACGTCACGCTCGGCCACATCCACGGACCGTTCACCCCCGGCGGCACGGCGAACACCGCCGGCGTGCTCCTCAACTTCGATCCGGGCGTGAGCAACTCACCGCTCGCATCGGGCGCCACGTTCGTGAAGGGCGCGACGACCGGCAGCGCCACCGGCACCGTGCTGCTCACCGCCGCGACGAACATCTCGACGACGGTGAATGGCGATTCTTTGAAGAAGCTGCTCCTCGCCGGACTCACGTATGCGAACATTCATACGAGCGCGAACGGCGGCGGCGAAGTCCGCGCGCAGATCGTGAGGAAGTAGGGCGCGAATGAAAACGGGGCGGCCATCTGGCCGCCCCGTTTTTGTCGATCCCCGATCCCCGATCCTCAGTAGATGTACACCTTCGTCCCCACCGGGACGTGGTCGTACAGCCACTCGATGTCCTCGTCGCGCATGCGCACGCAACCGTGCGTCGCCGCCATGCCGATCGATTCCTTGTACGGCGTGCCGTGGAGCAGGAAGCCTTCGCCCATGTCGAGGCGGAACTTGCCGAGCTCGCCTTCGACCTTGCGGTTCTTCGAGCCGAGCGGCGGCACGTAGAGCGTGTTGCCGAAGACGATGTGCTCGTCCGTGGGCAGCGCCTGGAACTGGCCGCCGTCGATCACGCCGGCGAGGTTGTCCTTCATCGTCAGGATGCGGCCGTCCTCGAGCTTGATGCGCGAGCCGTTGTTGAGGTGACCGAGCTTGAGGTCATACTCGTTCGCCGTCTCGGCATACAGCCACTCGGGCGGCTGCCAGATCGGATCGGATTCCTTGCGCAGCACGGTGCGCACACCGCGCGGCGTCTCGAAGGTCCACGCCTGCTTGCCGTAGCGGAGCGTCGTGCCCTTCGCGACGGCGACCGGAGCGCTCAGCACCGTGTCGTCGCCGATCACCGCCCAGAGGTGGCGATCCTGGAGGGAGACGACGAGGTGAAAGCCGCCGGCCTTCTCCGCGCGCGCTTTGCTGCGCGCCCAGGACAGGCTGTCAGCCTTCGACTTGAAGCTGTAGCCGGCTTTCGCGCTCTCGGCGCTCGTATCGGCCGCTGCTTCCGCGTTGGCATGCGTCAGGTCGTAGACGGCGCTGCTCGCCGACTGCGGGCCCGACTGCGTGACGCGCGGCGTCGCGTGAGCACACGCGGGCATGCCCGCGAAGCTGGCCGTGGCGACGATGGTTCCGAGGATTTTGTGGATGCGGTTGCTGCTCATCATGGGCTGCTCTATTTGGAGGCGCTGGTGCTTCGGGTGTAGCGCGCGGTTGGTATTTGTACAATACGCCAAAACCGTTCCAAAGTTGACTGCCCGGAAGCACGAAATCCCGTGGCGCTCGGGTCTAAGCGAACCCAACCGCCACGGTGGTGCTGCAACTTCGTGCCTACGACAACCAAACTAGAGTGCTGCCATTACGGTCCTGCCTGGTACTGCCTACTGCAGACCTCGAAGGGACTGGCTTAGAAGAAGCTCACACCGAACACGATCGGCACATTGTAGGCCGCGTGGAACGAATTCGGGCTGGTGTTGTTCGAGGCGTGGTTGAAGCGGATCATCCGCGACTCGATGAAGATCTCCTTCTTGCCCGAGTGGAAGCCGAGGCCGCCGCCGGCGTTGAAGCCCCAGTCGCCGTGCCACGAGTTGTCCGCCGTCGTCACGCCACCGTCGTCGACCGCGATCACCGCGTGCGCCGGGCCGACACCGCCGACGTTCGCGCCGTTCGCGCCGTCCGCATCGAGCTTCATGCGAAGGTTCTGGTAGCGGATGTAGCTGCCGCCGCCGATCAGGTAGGGCGTCATGCGAACGCTCGAGCCGAGCGTGCTGTTGAAGAACGGCAGGGTGAGACGCAGGTTCGCGTTGACGTTGAACAGATTCGGACGATCACCCAGGAAGCCGCCGTACTCCGGATTGCGGGCGAAGCGGTTCCACGTTCCATCGAGACGAACGCCGAGCGCGCTGTTCAGCCCCTGATAGCCCACCTGGACCTGTGCGAGCTCGCCCGGCTGGTTCACGGTGCGGATCGAGCCGTAGGGCAGCGCCACGCCGCCGCCAAGGCCGAAGTACAGACCGCCGATGTGACGCGTCACGATCGGAACGTTCTGGATGACCGTGTCGACGCGCGTCACGGTCGTGGCGACCGTGTCCACGCGCATGGTGCGAAGCGTGTCCGTACGATATACCGTCACGGTATCGACACGCGGCGGCGCGACTTCACCCGGCGCTTCCTTCGACACAGGAATGCGACGAGTGGATCGAGCCTGCGCCGATGCCGCCGAGGCGTCAAAAGCGATGATCGCCGCGCCGGCAACGAACAGTAGAGCATTACGGTTCAACATTGGGTCTCCTCCCTCTGTGTCGTCCTTGATCTTGCCCCCGCGGACGACCCCCGGGCGGGATGTCTCAGTGCACCGCATCACACCGAGGTCCCCGATCGACGTACTTCGTCGCGGCACCGCAGCGGGTGAAAGCAGAGTTTGTGCCGTGGCGCCCGGTTGCGACCTGGCTCACGAAAGCGGCGGTGCCGCATGCGCACACGGTCCATACGGACCTTGGTCCCACCCGGTCCCGCAACGAAAAACCGCCCGGGCGCATGGCCCGAGCGGCTTTTCTGGAGACCGACTTTTCGGAAACTTTTGTTTCCCGATCCTCGCTCCCGATCCGCGCTTAGTACAGGTTGATGCCGAAGATGAAGGGCATCTGGCGCGCCTGCGGGATGTTGTCGTTGTTGAAGGCGAGCACGCGGGTCTCGAGGAAGAGCTCCTTGTTGCCCCAGCCAAGCGACATGCCGCCGCCAGCGTTCCAGCCATTCTGATGCTGCCAGTCGTTCTGGCCCGCCTGGACGATGATCGAGCCGTCCGGGTTGAAGCCGTTCACGCGCATCGGAAGGTTCTTGTACATCGTGTGCGTGTAGCCGCCGACACCGTAGAGACCGAAGCGGTGCGTCGAGCCGAAGAGATGGTTGAAGACCGGCAGGTTGAGCTTCGCATCAGCGCTGAAGTTCAGGATGTCCGGATCCGCCTGCATGCCCGCGTAGCGGCCGTCCTCGCCCGGCTTCGCCCAGTTCGCGTCACCGCGCAGACCGAACCACGTGCTCTGCCAGCCAAGCTGCGCCTGCGCGCTCGGACCCGCCGAGTTCGGGTTGTACAGCGCGCCGTTCGGGGCGCTCACGCCGCCGCCGAGACCGAAGTACAGACCATACGGCAGACGGATCGGCTTCATCATCGGCGCCATCTGCACCGTGTCGACGATGCGCGTCGCGAGCGTGTCGGTGCGATAGACGGTGACCGTGTCGGTGCGATAGACCGTGACGGTGTCCACGCGCGTCAGCGCAACTTCGCCCGGCGCCTCCTTCGAGATCGGGATACGACGGGTCGACGTGCTCTGCGCGACGGCGGTGGCGGCACTAAGGGCCAACAGCGCCGCGGCGCCCGTCATGATTTTGTTCGTATAGCGGAGACTCATGGCAATCTTCCTCAAATTATCGTCCTCGTTTTTCGCCCCCGCGGACGACAACCGGGCGAAGGATCTCGCTCCTTCGGTCGACGAACTTCGTCGCGGCACCGACCGCTACTAAAGCAGTCTCTGTGCCGCTTCGGTGACGAAATCACAGGCCTTCCGGGTTGTGATTGTGCAACGCGTGCGTCCGGCGCTGAATGGCCGAGGCCGCCGCTCCTTCGTTAAACGCGTGCGAGATCGAAGCGCACGATCGCGACGCACCCGCGGTGATCGCCGCGATTTTCCAGCGTCAGCGATCCGCCGTGGGCTTCCGCGATCTGTCGCGAGAGCACGAGACCGATGCCCGAGCCCTGCGGCTTCGTCGTGAAGAAGGGGACGAAGAGGTTCGTCGGATTCGCGAGCCCGGGCCCTTCGTCTTCGACGCGCACGGTGAGCGCATCACCGCTGCGCTGCCATGCGAGCGTGACCTGCCCGCGCGTCTCGAGCGATGCATCGACGGCGTTGCGCACGAGATTGATCAGCATCTGATCGAGCTGATCGCCGTCGGCGCTGAACGTCGTCGCCGGCCCCGCGAGCACGCGCACGGGCATGCGCGTCTCCAGCGCGGCGACGCGCCGCACCCACGTGCCCACGTCGAGCGGCGCGCGGTTCGGCGCCGGCAGCTTCGCCAGCCGCGCGTACGCGGACATGAAGCGCACGAGCGCCTCCGAGCGCCCGCCGATCACGCCGAGCCCGCGCTTCAGATCATCAACGTCGTCGTCGCTGCGCGGCGCGCGATCGAGCAGCGACAACAGACTTCCCGTGATCGACTTGATCGGCGCGAGCGAGTTGTTGATCTCGTGACTGAGCACGCGCACGATGCGCTGCCACGCCTGGAGCTCTTCCTCGCGCAGGGTCTTGCTCACGTCGGCCAGCACGAGCAGGGTGTGCGGCCGGCCGTCCTGGCGGAACGATCCGCGCCGCACTTCCCATCGGCCGGCGCCGCCGGCGAAGGTCACGTCCATCGTCCGCGGCGTCTCGCCCTCGAGTTGATCGGCCAGACCGACCTGCTCGGCGGTGCGTCCGAGAATGCGCTCGGCGGGTTGATCGAGCAGCCGCTCGCCGGCGCGGTTCACGAGGCGCACGCGATCCTCCTCGTCGAACGCGAACACCGCGACGTCGATCTCCGACATCACCGTGCGCAGCAGCGCCGTCGCTTCCATCGCGCCGAGCCGCTGGGCGCGGAGCGTCTCGCCGAGCAGGTTCGACTCGAGGAACGCGAGGCCCAGCGCGTCCTCGCGGTCGGCGCCGCGCGCGCGAATCGAGTAGTCGCCCTCGCGGAGCGCGGCGAGCATGTTCGAGAGCGTCTGGAGCGGACGCACGACGCGCTCGCGCAGGACGAGCGCCGTGATCAGCCACGTGCCGATGACGACGAGGCCGGCGGTCCACTGGACCTTGGCGCTGTAGCCGCCGCGCCAGAGCAGGAACATCGACAGCGCGACCGCCGGAAATCCGGCGAGCAGCGTCAGCCGAAAGACGAGCCGTTCGTGGGTGGACGGCCGCTCGCCGAAGATCGGCAGCCGCTTCGCGAACGGCTCCGGCCGCGGCGGGATCGGATGCGGATGGATGGCGATGCCGGGATCGCGGCCGTCGCCGTTTCCCCGGCTTCCGTCCCGCTCAGAGTCCATACGACGCGATGCGCCGGTAGAGCGCGCTCCGCGACAGCCCGAGCGCCTGGGCGGCGCGGCTCACGTTCCCTTCGTACTTCGATAACGCTTTTTGAATGAGCAGTTTCTCAACATCCTCGAGCGGAAGGTCCTCGAGGCGCGTCGACGCTCCGCCGGACGCGGCCCGCAGCCCGAGATCGATCGGCCGGATCTGCTCGCCGACGGCGAGAAGCACCGCCCGTTCGATCGAATGGTCGAGCTCGCGGATGTTGCCCGGCCACGGATGCGCGAGCAGCATCTGCATCGCCGGCGCGTCGAAGCCGTGGAGATTCTTGCGGTATCGCGTCGCGTGCCGGCGCAGGAAGTACGTCGCCAGCGCCGGGATGTCCTCGCGGCGATCGCGCAGCGGCGGCAGGTGGATCTCGATCGTGTTGAGGCGGAAGAGCAGGTCCTCGCGGAACTTCCCCTCGCCGACCTCGTGCTGGAGATTCGCGTTCGTCGCCGAGACGACGCGCACGTCGACGTGCCGCGCCTTCGACGACCCGACGCGCTCGACGTCGCCCGTCTGTAGCACGCGCAGCAGCTTCGACTGCAGCGCGAGCGGCACGTTCCCGATCTCGTCGAGGAACAGCGTCCCCTGATCGGCGAGCTCGAACCGGCCGACGCGATCGGTCTTCGCATCGGTGAACGATCCCTTCACGTGGCCGAACAGCTCGCTCTCGAACAGCCCTTCCGAGAGCCCGCCCATGTTCACGGCGATGAACGACCGCGGGGCGCGCGGCGACGACGCGTGCAGCCACTGCGCGACGAGCTCCTTGCCCGTGCCGTGCTCGCCGGTGATCAGCACGTTCGCGTCCGATGGGCCGACGCGCTCCATGAGCTGGAGGATCGGCTGCATCTTCGGCGACTCGGCGATCATCTGCGGCAGATGGTCGCGGCGCAGCAGCTTGTTCTCGCTCTCCAGCCGCTGCGCGCGGCGCAGCGCGCGCCCGAGCTCGACCTGCGTCGCGAGGATCGACACCAGTCGCGCGTTGTCCCACGGCTTCTCGACGTAGTCGCGCGCGCCGCGGCGCATCGCTTCGACCGCGTTGTCGATGCTTCCCCACGCCGTCATGACGACGACCGGCATGTTCGGCTCGAGCGTCTGGAGCGCCGCCAGGAGGTCGAGGCCTTCCTTGCCCGACGTCGTGTCGCGGGTGTAGTTCATGTCGAGCAGCATCGCGTCGAAGTCGCGGCGCTCGAGCGCACCCAGCGCGGCGGCGGGCGAGTTTACCGTCTGGACATCGAACCCGTTGCCCTTGAGCAGCAGCCGGAGCGCTTCGAGGATGTCCGGCTGATCGTCGGCGACGAGGATGTGCGGCTTGCCGTTCTCGGTCACCCCGCGACCGCGCCTTCCGAGCCGGTGATCCAGCCGTCCTTCAGCTCGATGATCCGGTTGCCGAACTTCGCGTTCTCTTCCGAGTGCGTGACCTGGATGATCGTCGTCCCTTCGTTGTTCAACTTCTTGAAGAGCTCCATGATCTCGCGGCCCTGGCTCGAGTGCAGGTTCCCCGTCGGCTCGTCGGCGAGGATCAGCTTCGGCTTCGCGATCACGGCGCGCGCCACGCCGACGAGCTGCTGCTGTCCACCGGAGAGCTGCCGCGGATAGAGATCCTTCTTGCCGACCATGCCGAAGCGGTCGAGCGTATCGGCGACGATCGCTTCACGCTCCGACTTCTTCACGTTCCGGTACGACAGCGGGATGTCGAGGTTCTCGGCGACGGTCAGGTCGTCGATCAGGTGGTACTGCTGGAACACGAAGCCGATGTGCTCCTTGTTCAGCGCCACCCGCTGCTTGTGGCTCATCGCGTGGACCGGATGGCCGAGGAAGTAGAACTCACCCGACCACACGCTGTCGAGCATCCCGAGGATCGCGAGCAGCGTCGACTTGCCGGCGCCCGACGGTCCCATGATCGACACGAACTCGCCCGGCTGGATCTCGCCGCTGATGCGGCGCAGCACGTACGAGCGTCCCGCCGGCGTCTCGAACACCTTCTCGACGCCGCGCAGCGAGATGAGCGGTCCGACGATCGGCGCCGACGGGATGTCGCGCGAGACCGTCTTCGGTTGCGATGTGAAGAATGCCATATCTCCTCAAGCTACAGCGTGAACCAGTCAGGGGGGATGGTCTACTCGGCGCGGATCGCCTCGATCGGGTCGACGTGCGACGCCCGTCGCGCCGGCAACCAGACCGCCGCGCCGGCGAGCGCCGCGAGCACCGCGGCGACGACCGAATACACCGGGAGGTCGATCGGGCTCGCGCCGAACAGCACGGCGCGGAGCACGCGCAGCAGAACGGTCGAGCCGATCGCGCCGAGGACGATGCCGATCGCCACGAGCCGGCCGCCCTGCATGGCGATCATCGACACGACGTGCCTGCGCTCCGCGCCAAGCGCGATCCGAATGCCGATCTCGCGCGTCCGTTGCGCGGCGTTGTAGGCGATCACGCCATAGAGGCCGATGCCCGCAAGCAGCACCGCGAACGCGGCGAACGTGCCCATGGTGATCGCGAAGAGACGGTATGGCGCGAGCGTCGACCGCCGCTCCTGCCGCACGGTTTGCAGCGCGATCACCGGCAGGTCGGGATCGACGTCGCGGACCGCGGCGCGGACCGATGGAATCAGCGCCGTCGGTTCGGCCGCTGCACGCACGCGCAGCGTCACCCGGCGGTTGTCCGACGACTGCGCGAACGGAACGTATGCGTAATGCGCGATGGTATCGCGCGTCGCCACGTCGCCGACGACGCCGACCACGGTGAGCCAGGGAAGCGAATCCGCGGTGCCGAGTCTGATGCGATGACCGAGCGGCGACTGGCCGGGCCAGAGCACCTGCGACATGCGCTCGCTGATCACGACGACCGGCATCGCGCCGGCGCGATCGCTCTCGTTGAACGCGCGTCCCGCGCGCACCGGCAATCGCATCGTCGCGAAGTACGAGGGCGTGACGACGAAGGCGAAGCGCGGAGAGACGGTGCTTGCCGTCGCCGCGGACACTCCATCCGCCGTGATTCCGCGGTCGCTCCCGCCGAAGCCGGCGATGAACTTGAACGCATGCGCCGACGCCGATGTGATGCCCGGCGTCGCCTCGAGTCGCTCGACGATTCCCGCGACGGCCGCGCGGGCCGCGACGTCGTTGCCGTACTTCGCGTCGAGCAGCTCGACGTCGCCGCCGAGCAGATCGAGCTCGTCGCGGCCGCTGTCCGGCGCGGCGAGGCGCACGACGCTCTTCGTCATCACGCCGGCGCCGGCCAGGAGGATCATCGCCAGCGCGAGCTCGCCGATCACGAGCAGGCCGCGGGCCGCGCTGCGCTTGATGCTCGTCGTGCCTTCCTTGAGCGCGGCGTGCACGTCGGGCGTCGATGAGCGCAGCGCCGGAAGGAGGCCGAAGAGCACACCGGTGAGGAGCGAGACGACAGCGGCAAATGCGAACGTCGGCCGATCCATCGCCACCACGACGTAATAGGGCAGGCGGTCGCTGACGAGCGAGCGCACGGCATCGATCGCCCACGACGTGAGCAGCAGGCCGAGCGCGCCGCCGGCGACGGCGAGCAGCAACGCCTCCGTGACGAGATAGCGCACGATGCGAGCGCGCGTCGCGCCGAGCGCAAGGCGAATGGCGATCTCGCGCTGTCGCCCCGCGCCGCGAGCGAGCAGCAGTCCGGCGAGATTCGCGCAGATGATCAGCAGCACGAAGCCGACCGCGCCGAGCAGCGCGACGTACAGCGACGGCGGCATCGCCTCGGAGATGCGGAACGGCGTCGCCTCGGCGGTCCATTCCGCCTGGGTGTCCGGATATCGTTCCTCGAGCGATTTCGCGAGCGCACGCACCTCGCCGTTCGCCGTCGCGATCGTCAGCTGAAAATGAAGAGGGCGGCCCTGAGCCGCCCTT
>CBHWBX010000109.1:0-10775 GCA_966111935.1 uncultured Gemmatimonadaceae bacterium | reverse complement strand
AGACGATGTACGCGAGGCCGGTCTGCGCGCGCAGCAATGAGACGCCGAGCGGCAGGGTGAAGCTCGCGATCCGATCCGGCACGCCGAGCACCGAGACGGTCTTGTCCAGCATCACGGGGAGCGCCGCGAGCGACGACCGCGTGGTGATCACCACGACCTGCGCCGGCACCAGTGCGCGCGCGTAACGCCCGAGCGGCGTGCGGGTGATCATGGGGATGATCGCGTACATCGCCAGTCCGACGACGAGGAGCAGGCCGCAGTGGGTGGCGATGTAAAAGAGGATGACGCTCGCGCTCGCGTTCCCCAGATGCGTCGCGACGGTCACGGCAAGCGCGAACGCGCCGAGCGGCGCAAGGCGAAGCACCCATTCGACGACGGCGAGCATCGCACCGGCGATGGCCCGGAAGAACCCGACGACCGGTTCGCGATAGACTGCATCGACACGGGTGAGGGCGAGGCCGAAGACGAGTGCGAAGATGATCAGCGGCAGCATCGCGCCGTCGCTCGCCGCCTGCATCACGTTCGCCGGCACGAGACCGGTGAACCACGATGCGAAGGTCGGCGGCACGGTCTTCGGCATGTTCTCCGCGGCGGTCTGGCGAAGCGAGGCCGCGGCGGCGGGATCGACCTCGAGGAACGAATAGAGCGGCGGCGCGACGAGCAGCCCGAACAGACCGATGACGACCAGCAGCACGAGGAACACGACGAGTGTCCGCCGGCCGAGCTGGCCGAACATCGCGCCACCGCCCGACGACGCGACGGTGGAGACGAGGAGGGACACGACCAGCGGCACGATCGTCATGCGGAGGGCATTGACCCAGATCGTGCCGATTGGATCGATGACCGACGCCGCGGTGCGTCCGGCGGGGGCGTTGGACCAGACGATCACCCCGCCGACCAGCAGGCCGAGGACGAGACCGAGCAGCGCGCGAATGGCGGGGGACTTGATGGGAGTCTCTCGTCTGAAGGGTGGGTCGCTGGTCCGCTAACTTATCACGATCCGCCAGCCGAGCCAGAGAGTGAAAGGAGAAATCGTGCTCGAGACGCCTCGCCTCCGTTTGCGCCGCTTCACGATCGACGATGCGCCGTTCGTGCTGCGGCTGTTGAACGAGCCGTCGTTTCTGGAACACATCGGGGATCGCGGCGTGCACTCCTTCGAGGACGCCGAGGCATACATTCGCAACGGCCCGCTCACGATGTACGAGGAGCTTGGCTTTGGACTGTGGGTCGTCGAGGACATGCAGGAAACGACCGTCGGCACATGCGGCCTGCTGAAGCGTCCGACGCTCGACGACGTCGACATCGGCTACGCACTGTTCCCGGAGCACTGCGGCCGCGGATACGCGACGGAGGCGGTCGGCGCGGTGCTCGGCTACGCGAAGGCGGCGCTCGGAATGAACCGAGTCGTCGCCATCGTGTCGCCGGGGAATGCCGCGTCGATCGCGGTCCTCGAGAAAGTCGGAATGAATTTCGAGCGAGTGGTGCAGCTCGCCGACGATGCCGACGAGCTGCGGCTCTACGCCGCCGCTCTCTGATCAGTTGCCGAGACTGATCGACTTGGGGTCGAGATCGCCCGTGTAGTAGGAGAGCACGGTCTGCTGGAGCACGAGGTTGTTGCGCGCCGTGGCGACGGCGCTCGCCGCCTGCACGTTCGCGGCACGCGCCTGCGTGACCTCGACGAGCGTCGCCGCACCGGCGCGATAGCGCTGCTCGGCCATGTTTACCGCCTGGACCGCCGCGGTGAGCTGCGCGTCGGCGGCGCTGAGCTGCTCACGCGCCGAGGTCTGGTCGAGGTACGCACGACGGACGTCGAGCGCGACCGACTGCTTCTGGCTGTCGAGCGAGAGCCGCGCATTCTCCGCCGCGATCTGCGCGCGCTGCTCGGCGACGCTCGCCGAACCGCGATCGAAGAGCGGAATCGAGATGCCGACGCCGATCGAGCCGCCGCGACGCTGATTGAGCTGGTCGGCGAGACTGAGATCGGTGGCGCTGTTGAACGCGCTGCTGTAGCTGCCCGTGACGGAGACCGTCGGCAGCTTGCTCGCCTTGGCGACCTTCACGTCCTGGTTCGCGGCGTCGACGCGCGCCTGGGTCGCGTCGAGATCGGCGCGCGCCTGGTAGGCGCGGTTGATCAGACTATCGAGGTTGCTCACCGCCTGCGTAGCCGACGGCGTGAGCGGCGGCGCGACGAAATCGTAGTTGCCGGCCGGATCGAGCTGAAGCGCCTGAATGAGGTCGACCTTCGCCAGCTCCACGGCGCGCGACGCCTGCACGATCGCGAGCTTCGCGCTCGCGACGGTCGCCTGCTGCTGATACAGGTCCGACGCCGGACGCGAGCCCGCGGTGACGAACTTCTGAATGACGTCGAGCTGCTGCTGCTGCGCGGCGAGGTTCTCCTGCTGCACACGAAGCTGCTCCTGCTGGTTGGCGAGCGCGACGTAATCCTGCGCCACGGTGAAGACGGCCGTCTGGCGCGTACGATTGAGGTCCTGCGCGCTCGCCTCCGCGGCCGCCTGCGCGCCGCGAATCGACGCCTTCGTCTTGCCGCCGTCGAAGAGCGTGAGGCTGCTCGAGACGCCGCTGCTCAGCGACTGCGACTGCTGGTCGACGACCGCGCCCTCGCTCGCGTTGAAGTTGCGACCGACATTCTCGGCGCCGCTCACGCTCAGCTTGAGATCCGGGAGCAGCTGCAGCTTCTGCTGCTTCACGGCGGCGTCGTTGAGATCGACGGTGTTCTGGGCCTGGCGGATCGCGACGTTCTTCTCGAGCGCGATGCCGATGGCGTTCTGAAAGGTGATCTTCTGCGGCGCCTGCTGCGCCGCGAGAGGCGCGGCGAACAGCGAGAGTGCGGCGAGTGAACGAGAGAGTTTCATGTATGCTCCGTTGTCATCCAGAGGAGCGCAGCGACGAGGGATCTGTTATCCGGGTCGAGATCTCGACCGGTGGAGAAGATCCCTCGCTACGCTCGGGATGACGTGATTATTCGTATCTGAGCGCCTGGATCGGATTGAGGCCGGCCGCTTTGCGCGCCGGGTAGTAGCCGAAGAACATGCCGACCGCCGCCGAAAAGCCGACTGCGATCGCGACCGCGGAGAGCGGGGTCGACGTCGCCCAGCCGGTGATGTGGCCAAGAAGCGCCGCACCGCCGAAGCCCGCGCCGAGTCCCACGAGTCCACCGAGGAGGCTCATGACGACGCTCTCGACGAGGAACTGGGTGAGCACGTCGTTGCCGCGCGCGCCGATCGCCATGCGGATGCCGATCTCGCGCGTCCGCTCGGTGACCGAGACGAGCATGATGTTCATGATGCCGATGCCGCCGACGAGCAGCGAGATCGACGCGATCGCGGCGAGGAGGCCGGACATCACCTTCGTGGTGCTGGACATCGCTTCGGTGATCTCGGTCTGATTGCGGACGGTGAAGTCGTCGTCGGCGTTGCCGTCGAGACGGTGCGCGTCGCGCATGATCGAGGTCACCTCGGCCTGCGCCGGCGTCATGTCCTCCGGCGTCGCCGTGCTGACGAGAATCTGTCCGATGCGGACGTTGCCGCTCAGACGGTTCTGCGCCGTGGTGTACGGAACGAGGACGACGTCGTCCTGGTCCTGGCCGCCGGCGTTCTGTCCCTTCGCCTGCATCACGCCGACGATCGTGAACGGCACCTTGCCGATCTGGATCGACGAGCCGACCGGATCGGTGTCCGGGAAGAGGTTCTTCGCGACCGTCGCCCCGATTACCGCGACCTTGCGGCCGCTCTGTACGTCGGCGTCCGAGAAGAACGCGCCGGAGCTGGTGTTCCAGTTGCGAATCGTCAGGAAGTCGGTCGACACACCGTTGATGCTCGTCTTCCAGTTGCCCGTCTGCGCGATGACCTGCGCGCGCGTCGAGACGACCGGCGAGACGGCGGCGAACATGGTGCCGTCCTTCTTGAGCTTGTCGGCGTCGGCGACACTGAGCTTGTTGAACGAGCCAGCGCCCTGATACACTCCGCCCATCATCCCCGAGCCTGGCATGACGATGATGAGGTTCGTGCCGAGGCTGCCGATCTGCTCCTTGATCTGCATCTGCGCGCCGTTGCCGATCGCCACCATCACGATCACCGCGCCGACGCCGATCACGATGCCGAGCATCGTTAGCAGCGTCCGCATCTTGTTTTTCAGGATGCTCGCCGAGGCGACCTTGAACAACGTAGACTGTTTCATGCTGCCTCCTCCATCGCTTCGGCGTCATCGGCCGGCGCGTCGTCGAGCGCCTTGACGTCGGCCGCCGCATCGCGGCGATTCATCACCGGGTGGTCGCGCCTGATTCGTCCGTCGCGCACTTCGACGATGCGCTTCGCGTACTGCGCCACTTCCGGCTCGTGCGTGACGAGCACGATCGTGATTCCCTGCGCGTTCAACTCCTGGAACAGCGCCATGACCTCGAGGGTCATGCGCGAGTCGAGATTGCCCGTGGGCTCGTCGGCGAGCAGCAGCTTTGGCTGCGTGACGAGCGCTCGCGCGATCGCGACGCGCTGCTGCTGGCCGCCCGACAGCTCGCTCGGCTGGTGATCCAGCCGTTCGCCCAGTCCCACCCGACGGAGCGAATCGGCAGCGAGCTTTCGTGTGTCGAGCTTGCGACCGCTGCGATCGTAGAGGAGCGGAAGCTCCACGTTGTCGATCGCGCTGGTCCGCGCCAGCAGATTGAATCCCTGAAAGACGAAACCGAGCTTCTGATTGCGAAGATCGGCGAGCGAGTTCTTGCTCATGCCGTCGACGCGCACGCCGTCGAGGGAGTAGCTCCCTTCGGTCGGCACGTCGAGGCAGCCGAGGATGTTCATGAGCGTCGACTTGCCCGAGCCCGACGTGCCCATGATCGCCACCATGTCCCCCGGCTCGACGGTGAGATCGACGCCGCGGAGCGCGAACACCTTGTTCGTGCCCATCGTGTAGATCTTCTTCACGCCGTTGATCTGAATGACCGGTTGAGTCGACATCGTCGCGCCCTCGGTTAGCGTCCCATGCCGCCGCGCATCCCGCCCTGGGGCGGACGCGCCGGTTGGAACGGATTGCTCGTGCTGTTGCCCGCCGACGCCTGGGTGCTCGTCGCCGTCGGATCGGACACGCTCACGACGACCTGCGTGCCTTCCTTGATCTGATTGCTTTCGATCTGGGTCTTCTGACCGTCGCTGAGCCCCGACTTCACGCGGGCCGCATGCAGCGTCTTGTTCTCGTCGAGGTACCAGACCATCGTCGGCGCCTGACCGGTGCGCGCACCGCGGGCGAAGCCGCTACCGTTCCCGCCCGCGGCCCGCGGTTGGCCGGACGCATCGGTCGCACGCTGGGACGTCCCACCCGACGCCTGCGTGGACTGCTGCGTACGGCCACCGCCTACTGCACTGAGCATCGCCTGGGTCGGCTTGATGCGCAGCGCCGCATTGGGCACGGTGAGCACGTCGTTCGCGCTCGCGGTCGTGAATGCCACGGTCGCGGTCATGCCGGGGAGCAGCTTGCCGCCGTCGTTCTTGACCGAGACGACCGCGGTGTAGTTGACCACGTTGTCGGTCGTCGTCGACTGCAAACGCACCTGCTTGACGGTCCCGCTGAACTGCTGATTCGGATATGACTGCACCGTGAACTGCACGGGCTGTTCATCCTTGATCTGCCCGATGTCGCTCTCGTCGACCGAGGCGAGGATCTGCATCTCGCTCAGGTCGTTGGCGATCAGGAAGAGCTGCGGCGCCGAGAGGCTGGCCGCGACCGTCTGACCGACGTCGACGTTGCGCTCGACGATCACGCCGTCGATCGGCGAGTAGATCGAGGTGTAGCTGAGATTCTGTTTCGCGCGGTCGAGCGCGATCTGCGCCGACTTCACTGCGGCCTGCTGCACCGCGAAGTTCGACTTGCTCGTCTCGAACTCGACGGCCGTGAGGACGCGCGCATCGAAGAGCTGCTTGTTGCGCGAGTAGTCGTCCTGCGCCTGGGTAAGCTGCGCCTGGGCGCGCTCGAGCTGCGCCTGCGCGTCCTCGACCGCCTGCTGCTGGAGGGTCGGGTCGATGCGCGCGAGGAGCTGGCCCTTCTTCACGTGATCGTTGAAGTCGGCGTAGATCTGGGCCACCTGACCCGAGACCTGCGTGCCGACCTGAACGGTCCGAACGGCCTGGAGCGTACCTGTCGCGGAGACGGTCGACTTGAGCGAGCCGCGCGTCACGGCCGCGGTCGTGTACTTCGGCGCTTCCTTCCCGTCGGCGCGCTGATGGAACCACGCTGTACCGCCGAGCGACGCGAGCGCGACGGCCGCTACAGTGATGGGGAGCTTTTTCATGTCGTCTGCCTCAGTGTCTGTGTCGTTACACAGAGTGAGACGCCGTAGGTGCGACGATGCTTAGAGCGATGTTCCCAACGGCACGGAGGTGATGTGAACGGCATTTAACGCCGTTCGGCGGGCTCTGGCGTTTACGAGCTCAGCCCTAATCGGCGCTCCAGGGCTTCGCGCCGGGAGCGACTGACGCGCAGGCGCGCGCCATTCTTGAGCTGGACCTCGTAGTCGCCGCCTTCGCCGCGGAGAAACACGTCGACGAGGTCGATGCGCACGATCGCCGAGCGATGGATGCGCATGAAAACATTTGGATCGAGCCGCTCCTCGAGCGTTTGCATCGACTCGCGCACGATGTACCGGCGATCGCCGACGTGCAGCTCCGCGTACACGCCCGCGGCGAGGATGTAGTCGATTTCAGCGACGGGAACGACGCGGACCTTGCCCTTGCTCTCGACCGCTATCCGCTGGAGATACTCCTGCGGCGGAGCCGCGGGCGGCATCGGTGGAAGCTCGGCAGGCGCGCTCGTCCCGGGCTGCAGCGCGGCGAGGAGCTGGCCGCGCAAACGATCGACTTCCTCGAGCTCGACCATGCGCCGCGCGCGGCGCAACGCTTCCTCGAACCGCTCGTCGTCGAAGGGTTTGACGAGATAGTCGAGCGCATGCAGATCGAAGGCACCGAGCGCGTGCTGATCGTACGCTGTCACGAATACCGTCGCCGGCATCGATTCGGCGCCAATCGCACGCACGACATCGAAGCCCGTCTTTCCCGGCATCTGAAAGTCGAGGAAGACGACGTCGGGCCGGAGCGCACGGATCGCGTCGACCGCCTTGTTGCCGTCGTCGACCGTCGCGACGACATCGAGGTCGTCGTGCTTCGCAAGGAGCGACGTGACACGTTCTCTGCCCAGTGGCTCGTCGTCGGCGACGAGCACGCGAAGCTTGCGCGTCGTGGTCATCAGTCGGCGGTCGCCAGCGCGGCGTCGAGATCGGACTTCGTGTGATACGGCAGGCGAATCGTCACCGTCGTGCCGCCTCGCTCGTTCGGCGCGAGCGCGAGCTCGCATTCATCGTCGTAGAGCTGTGCAAGACGCGCGCGCGTGTTCGAGAGGCCGATCCCCGTGCCGGGCATGATCTCACCGGTAGTGTTCGCGCTTTCCGCGCCTCCCGGTCCGGTGTCGGCGACGGTGAGCACGAGATCGTATCCATCGCGGCGCGCCATGACGTCGATGCGCGACGGCGCCGACGTCCGGCTGACCGCGTGCTTCATCGCATTCTCGATCAACGGCTGGAGGACGAGCTGCGGCACGAGCGCCGAATGGAGCTCCGGCGGCGCGTCGACCGAGGTCTGGAGACGCCCCTGAAAGCGGATCTCCAGGATCTCGAGATAGCGACCCGTGAGCGTGAGCTCGCGCGACAGCGGCACTTCAGGCTCGCTCGTCGGCTCGAGCGTGGCACGCAGCAGATCGCTGAGCCGCGCGATCATGCGACGAACGCCGGGCGGATCCCGGTCGACGAGCGCGGCCACGGCGTTGAGCGTGTTGAAGAGGAAGTGCGGGTTGAGCTGGTTCTGCAGCGCCGTGAACCGCGCCTCGGCGAGCTGCGCGCGCAACGCCGCCGACTCCTCGAGGCGCCGCTGATAGCGACGGAAGTAGTCGCGCGCCACACCGGCGGAGAGCACGGCGATGTACAGCATGTACTCGTTGAGAAAGCGTCCGCGCGCGAAGCCCCACACCGACCGTTCGCGCGGTGGAAAGCCGACGCGCTGCGGCGGAGGCGGGAGCAGGTTCGTGCGCATCCACTCGATGACGAGATCGATCGACAGCGCGACGGCGATGCCGACGAGCGCGAAGAGCAGCAGTCGGTGCGCGCGCGAGATCTTCTCGTCGCCGTAGCGCGACGCCATCCAGAAGATCGGCGGCGTCGCGAGCGCCCAGAGAAGCGCATCGAAGACACCGATGCCGACGCCTCGGCTCGAGAACGGCGGCCCCTGTCCGCCTGGCGGAAAGAGCCAGTTCGTGACGCTGAGGACCGCGAACAACGACCAGAACAGCGCGATCGCCGCGAGCTCACGCCCGCGGGGAAGGGCTCGGGTGTCGTCGTTGAACGCAGGCGGTCCGGTCATGCGTTTAAGTATGTGGCGCGCCGCCCGCCCAAGGCTACGGCGCGCCGTGCGACTCGCAACGGGGGCGTGCCGTTCAGAACAAAAGTGCCGCTCAGCTCGCGCGAATCACACGAGACGCGTCAGGCGCTTCCGCTCGGCCAGCTCGGCGATCGCCGACTCGCAGACGTGGAGACAGCGCTTCACGCCGTCCACCGAGTGATCGCCCATGTGCCCGATACGCACGGTGGTGTCCTTCAAGTCACCGTAACCGCCGCCGATCGTGAAGCCGCGCGACTTCACCGCCTCCGAGACTTCCGGTCCGCTCAACCCTTCCGGCAGGCGCACGACCGTCACGGTCGGCGAACGCGAGCCTTCCGGCGCGACGATTCCCAGCTCGACACCGCGACGCTCGGCGAAGGTCTCGACCCAGGTGATCGTCGCCTCCTGCATCTGGAGATGGCGCTCCCAGCGACGCTCGATCCCCTCGCGTCCGATGTCGCCCATCTGCGCCTCGAGCGCATAGCAAAGGTGCGTGGCCGGCGTGCTGGGCGTCTGATTCTTCTGCGCGTACTTCTCGTACTGGAGGATGTCGAAGTAGAAGCCGCGGTCGCGCACGTTGCGCGTGCGCTCCATGTACTCGCTCGACGCCACGGCGAACGCGAGGCCGGCCGGAAGCGCGAGCGCCTTCTGTGATCCGGTGAGCAGGAAGTCGAGTCCCCACGCGTCGAACATCAGCTCGGCGCCGCCGGCGCCGGAGACGCTGTCGACGATGGCGAGCACGCCGTAGCGCTTCGCGAGCTGCGCGACCGCACGAACGTCTGTCAGCACACCCGTCGACGTCTCCGAGTGTGCGACGGTGATCGCCGAAAAGCCCTTCGACTTGAGCGCGCTCTCGACGACGTCGAGATCGAACGCTTCTCCCCACGGCACGACGACGCGCTGCACCTGGCGACGACACGACTCGGCAACCTGCGCGAACCGCTCGGAGAACCCGCCGTTCACGAGTGAGAGGATCGGCCCATCGGGCGCGTTCCGGATCGCCATCTCCATGAAACCGGTCGCCGAACAGGTGCCGACGTATACCGGGCGAGACGTGAGCAGCACGTCGCGCAATCCCGCTTCAATGCGGGCGAACATGGCTTCGAACGCGCGTCCACGATGTCCCATCACGGGACGCGTGAGCTGCGCGAGGATCTCCGGCCGAATCTCCGTCGGCCCGGGGACGAAGAACGTCCCGAAGGCGGGTTCACTCATGGTTCGGAATCTAACGGCGCGCGCGCGTGAGCACCCGGCCGGCAGTGGCGCCGGTGTACTGGCCTCCGTCCACGGCCACGGTACCGTTCACGAGGACGAACTTCATTCCCGTGGCGAGAAGCGTCGGCTGCTCGTAGGTCGAGCGGTCGACGAGCGTCTTCGGGTCGAAGACGATGACGTCGGCGAAGTAGCCCGGCGCGACGACGCCGCGGTCCTTGAAGCCGAGGATCCGCGCCGACGCCGCACTGCTCCGCTGCACCGCCTGCGGGAGCGTGAGCACGTGTTTCTGCTCGACGTACTCGTGGATCAGCTTCGGAAAGGTCCCGTACTTTCGTGGGTGGCCGTCGCTGCCGTCGGAATCGGTGGTGATGAAGTCCTGGACCATGAACTTCTCGATGTCCTTCTCGTTCATGTTGAACGACGCCACCGACGCCCCGCCGGCGAGGATGATCTTCATCGCCGCCTCGATCGGCGTCGTGTTCCACATCCGCGCGATCTCATCGAGCCGCTTGCCGCGGATGGTGTTGTCACGTCCGCCGGTGATGAGCAGCGTGTTCGCGCCGCCGCGACGCCGCATGTTCTCGGTCATCTCGGTGACGAGACGCTGATGCGTCGCCGGATCATTGATGCGCCAGGCGAGGGAGTCGCGCCCGCCAGTCTCGGCCCACCGCGGCAGCAGCGACGCGCCAACGCTCGTCCCGGACGCGGTGTACGGATACTGGCTCGCCGTGATGTCGATGCCCTGCGCCCGTGCGTGCTTCATCAGCGCGATGACGGTGTCGCTCTGTCCCCAGACGTCGGCGCCGAGTGCCTTGATGTGCGAGATGTGCACGGGCATGTGCGCTTCGCGTCCGATGCGAATCACCTCGTTCACCGATCCGAGCAGTCCGATGGTGTACGAGCTCTCGTCGCGAATGTGCGAGTCGTACAGACCACCCTTCGCCGCGGCAACTTTTGCAAGCTCGATCACCTCTTCGGTGGTCGAGTAGCTGCCCGGCGCATAATACAAGCCGGTCGACATGCCGATCGCGCCCGCATCCAAGCCGCGCGCGCCGAGCTTCTTCATAGAGTCCCGCGGCGCGGGCGGCGGGGCCTTAGCCGACAATACCCACACCCCATCGCGCACCG
>CBHWBX010000108.1:0-10827 GCA_966111935.1 uncultured Gemmatimonadaceae bacterium | reverse complement strand
CGGTGCTCGTCTGTCTCGAGAGCGGGCCGCACCTCGCGTTCTTCCTCGACGGCCGGCTCGAGCTCGCGATCGATCCGCCGATCGCGCTCGAAGGCGATCGCGCCACGCTCCCGATGATCCTCGATCAGGTCGAGCGCGGCACGGTCTACTTCCGCCAGCAGTTCCGAGGCGCATCGCCGTCGCGAATCCTTCTCGCCACCCGCGCCGATGAGTACGACGCCCTCGCGTCGGCGCTCGAATCGCGGCTAGCCGCACAGGTGAAGCCGCTGTTCAACGGCGTGCGCTCGCCCGAAGCGGTCGTCGCGATGGGCGCCGTGCTCGAAGCGCGGCACGAGCGTCCCCTCGACATCTACCCGCATCCGCCCACCGTCGGCGATCGCGTGAGCCGCGCGCTGCGCGGTCCGAACGCCGTCGTCGCGATCGCGGCCGCCGTTGCGGCGATCGCCGTGCTGTGGAGCGTCGGTCAGGTCGCCGGCCTCTCGTCGCTTCGCCGTGGGAACGCCACCATGCGCGCCGCGCTCACGTCGGCGGTGCCGTCGATCGAGCCGATGCGACGCGTCGCCGAGCGCCGCGCCGACGTCGTGAAACAGGCGACCTTCCTTCGCGGAACCGCGACCGAGCGTGATCTCGTGACCCGCACGCTCGCTTCGCTCGGCGCGTCCGCCTCGACCGGGATCGTCTTCGACAGCGTGCGCGTCGCGCGTACGCGTTCCGGCTGGAGCGGTGTGGTGCAGGGACGCTCGCGCGGTGCCGCGTCGTCGCAGGCCGTCTACGCCCTCGACAGCTTCCTGCGCTCGGTGCGCGAACAGCCGAACGTCACGTCGGCCACGCTCGACGACTTCGAGTTCGGCTCGACCGCGGATTCCTCGCAGGCGGGCGGCGCTGGCGCGGTGTCGATTCATTTTCGTCTCTCCTTCGTGATCCAGCCCAGGGGAGAGAAGCGCTGATGCCGACGACCTCCGCCGACGTCAAGCGCTTCTTCGGACGCCATCGCACCCAGAGCGAGGCGGTCGGTGTCGCGCTGCTTGCGGCCGTGGTCGCGCTCACTATCGGGACGTTGGCGCGACGACAGGGCGCGCCACTCCGCGCCGAGCACGATCGTCTGCGCAGGGCGACCCAGGAGCTGAACGCGTTCCGTTCGAGCTTCCAGCCGACGACGCCGCAGGAAGATTCGGCGCGCCTCGCCGATTCCCTCGTGATTGGTGTCGCGCGCGACGTGCGCTTCTCGCTCGCGCAGCAGGTTGCGTCGCGCGCCGAACAGAGCGGATTGCGCGACGTGCGCATTCGCTTCGCCGCGGCCGACACCTCGGCTCCGCCGCAGATGCCCGACCTCAGCGAACACACCGTGTCCGTCGCCGACTATACCGTCGCGGTGGATTGTGCCGGCAACTACTCGGCGCTGCTCGAGTTCGTGCGTCAGCTGCCGGTGTCCGTCGCCGTGCAGCGGATCGCCGCGACGCGAGCCGGCAACGGCGCCGTCGAATACCACGTCGTGCTCGCGGTGTTCGAATCGAAGGTGGAGGCCGCGGCCCATGGCTGATCGCGTGCATCGCGCTCTCGGCATCTCCGCTGTCGCGATCGTCGTCGCGGGCTTGCTCGGCTGGCGCTCGCTGCGCGGTGGAGCAGGGACGTCCGCTGCCGCCGCGATTCCGAATATCGGAATCACCGATCTGCTGCCGTACGCGACGCCGGTCGCCGACTCCACGCGCGTGATTACCGCGGCGTCGGCGCCTGCCGCACCGGTCCGCGATCCGTTCGCGGCGCAAGCGACGGCGCGCCCGCCGGAGCCGCGCGCGGGCGTCACCCGGACCGCCCTGCCGCGCATTGAAAAGGGTACGTGGCACGTCACCACGACGCTGCTGTCCGGATCGCGCCGCGCCGCGCTGATCAATGATGAGCTCATCTACGTCGGAGATCCGCTCCCCGACGGCAGCAGACTTACCACAGTTGAACACGACCATGTGGTCGTGACTGATCAAAAAGGCGCAGCGCACACGGTTGCCGTCGCCAAGGAGGGTAACGGCTGATGTCAGCTATGTCGTTCGTCCGTTCACTGTCGTCGATGCCGCGCATCGCGAGCCTCACGACCCTGGCCGCGATCACCGCGTGTGCCGGTGCCGGCACTCCGGCGTCGCAGGTGCACACGTCGGTGCGCGTCGAGCCGACAACCACGGCGGTCCGCCCCGCGACGCAGTCGGTGGCGGCGCAGCAGGGAAGCACGGCGTCCCCCGCCGACGTGACGGCGCCGCCGCCGGCATTGCCGTCGCCGACGGGCCCCGGCCCTGCACTCGCCGCGGCACCGGAGCGACGTCTCTCCGAGGTCGTGATTCCGGCGGGCACGTCGATCGCTTCCGCGGTGTCGACGATCGGCTCGCAGTACGGACTGACGGTGAGCGTGGATCCGGCAGTGCAGGGGACCGCACAGGCGAACCTGCGCAACGTCACCCTCGAGGAAGCGCTCGATCGCATCGTCACGTCGAATGGCGCGCGCTATCAGCTGCAGGGCAGGATGCTGCGCGTCGTCCCGGTGCGCATGGAGACGCGGTCGTTCTCGCTCGACTACGTCGCGCTCTCGCGCGTCGGCACGATGAGCACCGTCGTGCAGCGCCGGCTCTCGACCACCAACAACCAGAGCACCAACGCCGTGGCCCCCGGTGTCGGCTTGGGCACGGGCGGCGCCGGCCTGGCGGGCGGCGGTGACGTGCTCACCGCGCAGTCCGTCGCCGACATCTGGCAGGACATTCGGATCGCCCTCACCGGCATCATGTCGGCCGGGCTGCTGTCGAACGGCAATTCAGCGACGCAGAACATGCCGAACACACCGTCGTCGCAGGCCACGGCCGCGTTGAGCGCCGGTCCGCAGGCATCGAGCACGCCGTTCTCCGACGGTTCGGTGCTCGTGATCAGCCCGACCGCGGGCCTCATCACCGTGACCGCGTTCCCCGACAAGATCGCCCGCGTCGAGCAGTACATCGGGGAGTTCCAGGCGTCGGTGCTGCGTCAGGTGAAAATCGAGGCGAAGATCGTCGAAGTCCGCATGGATCGCACGATGCAATTCGGCATCGATTGGAACGTCATCACCTCGACGGCCTCGAACAAAGCCGGCGTCACCCTGCGCAACGATCCGAACACCGTCACGACCGGCCAGACGGGCAACGTGAACTTCACGTTCGTCGGCGGCAACACGACGATCAACGCCGTGCTCACCGCGCTCGAGTCGCAGGGCGATGTGAAGGTTCTCAACAACGAGACGACGACCGCGCTCAACAATCAGCGCGCGATCTTCCAGGTCACCGACGACCAGGTCTTCTTCAACGTGAGCCGCACGCCGCTCCTCGGACCGAACGGCGGCGTGGTCGGATTCCAGAACTCCGTTGAGCCGCAGCAGATCTCCGTCGGCGTCGTGCTCGACGTGCTTCCGCAGATCTCGGCGGACAACGTCCTCACGATGAACATCCGTCCGGCAGTCACGAACATCACGAACATCGTTTCGATCACGCTCCCCGACGGAACGCAGACGAGCGCGCCGAACATCGCGCGCCGCGAGGGCGACACCGTGACCCGCCTCCGCGCCGGCGAGACGACGATGATCGGCGGTCTCGTGCAGAATCGCACCGAGAAGACGGCCGGCGGGATTCCAATCCTCAAGGACATCCCGCTCGTCGGAAAGCTCTTCCAGCACATCAAGGACACCCAGGTTCGCAGTGAGCTGGTCGTGTTCCTCACGCCCACGATCATCAGCGGCCAGCCCGCGACGGGACGATAGGCCATGTACGAGCAGTTTTACGGGCTCACCGACAAGCCGTTCTCGCTCACCCCGAACCCGCGGTTCGTCTTCTACTCGCAGCAGTACCGCGAGGCGGAAGGCCAGCTCCTCTACGGGATCGCCAATCGCGAAGGCTTCATGCTCGTCACCGGGCAGCCGGGAACGGGCAAGACCACGCTCTGTCGTGACCTCATCGAGAAGCTCGATCGCGAGAAGACGCAGTCGGCGCTCATCTTCAATCCGTTCCTCAACGGTGTCGAGATGCTCGCCGCGCTCCTCACCGAGTTCGGCGTCAGCGTGCCGCCCGGCGGCTCGCGCAAGGAGCTGCTCGATCGACTGAATCAGTTCCTGCTCGCGCAGCTCGCGCTCGGCAAGAGCTGCGTCGCGATCTTCGACGAGGCGCAGCACCTCTCCGCGGAATTTCTCGAGCAGATCCGCGTGCTCTCGAACCTCGAGACCGATCAGGAGAAGCTCATCCAGATCGTGCTCGTCGGTCAGCCCGAGCTCCTCGACAAGATCCGCACGCCGCAGATGGCGCAGCTCGACCAGCGCGTCTCGATCCGCTGCACGCTCACCGATCTCGACGAGCAGGAAACCGATCGCTACATCCATCACCGTCTGAACGTTGCCGGCGCGCGTGGGCAGATTCGCTTTACGCCGAAGGCCGTGACGGAGATCTACCGTGCATCGCACGGCGTGCCGCGTCTGATCAACCTGATCTGCGACCGCGCCCTCCTGGCGGGCTACGCCGCGCAGACACGCGACATTCAGCCCGAGCATGTGCGCAAGGCCGTCGCCGCGTTGCGCGGCGAGGACGCCGAAGTGAGCGCGAACGTCGCCAACGCGCCGCGTCGCACGGCGCCGAGCTGGGGACGGCGCGCCGCCTACGGCGCGGCGATCGCGGCGCTCGCCGTGTTCGCGACCGCCGCGGTCCTCTTCTGGCCGAAGCGTGACACCCGGCCGGCCGACGAAGTGCTCTACTGGGGCGCGACGATGGCCACGGTCCCCGCGGATGCCGAGCGCGATCTGCGCGCGCTCGTCACGACCTACCCGGCGTCGCATCGTCTCGACGATGCGTTGCTGCGCCTGGCGCAGCTCGAGATGGCGCGCGGCGACCGCGCGGCGGCGATCCAGCACCTCACCCAGCTCGCCGGCCACGCGCCGGCGGGCCTGCCGCGCACGCGCGCGATCGTCCTTGCCGCGGTCGCGCAGCTCGACGGCGGCGACACCACCGGCGCCTGCACGCGTATCAGCGGCGTCGATTCGACGGCCTCGAGCGACGTCCTGCTCGCGCACGATCTTCAGAACGTCAACGCGGTCTGCGGCACGCACATGCTCGCCGCCGGCATCGTCTCCGACCCCGGGCTCATTCACGCCGACACCGCCGCGCACAAAGCGGTCACCGTCGCGGTCGACACCGCGAGATCGGCCGCGCGCGCCGTCGCGCCGGTCGGTCGCGGCGTGCAGAGTCCGCGTCCATGAGTCTGATCAGCGAGGCGCTCAAGGAAGCGCAACGCGAACGCAGCGAGCGCACCGGCCCGCGCTCGGGCACGCGCTCGCCTGCGACGGTCGGCGAGAGTTTCTTCCCATATCCCAATCAGACGAGGAAGCGCGCGCAACCGCGCCGCGGCTTCATCATCGGTGTGTCGGTGATCGCGGTCGTCGCCGTCGGCGGCGCCGTGACGCTTCGCCTCCTCGCGACGCGTCCGCCTGCGCATCCCGTTCCGACGGCCGCGCCTGTAGCGTCGGTAACGCCGGCGCCGGCGATCGTCGCGAAGAATGTCTCTGCTGTCGCGCCCGCGTCGCTCGACTCGTCGAAGCGCTCGCTGCCCGACGCAAAGACGCCCGTCGTTGCGCCGCGTTCGACCGCGCACGACGGTCGTGTCGACGCGCCGGCGAAGTCCGTCGCGAGCGCCGAGTCGCCGAAGGCCGCGCGGACGACGGAGCCCGTCGTCGCTCCGGCGAAGAAGGTCGATTCGATCGCGCCGACTCCGACGGCACCGCCGCCGGCCGCTCCGGCCGCATCGAAGTCATCTGCGTTGCGCGTCGTCGTCGAGCCGGCGAGCCAGCGTCCCGGCGACTCGCTGTTTGTCCGCGCCTTCGCCGAACATTCCCGCGGAAACCTCGACGCCGCGGCCGATCTCTACGAGAAGGCGATTGCCCACCCGCCGGTCGCGCCCGAGCTGTACAACGACTACGGCGCCCTGCTCGCCGGCCGCGGCAAGCACACCGCCGCGATCACGATGTACAACCTCGGCATCTCGGCGAACGATCACGACGCGCGCCTCTGGACGAACCTCGGCGATTCCTATCGCGCCGTCGGCCGCCGTGCCGACGCTATGAGCGCCTACTTCGAGGCGGCGAAGCTCGATCCGTCGAACATCGCCGTGAAGCTGCGTCTCGCCGCCGAGTACGCCGCGATCGGCGACACGGCGTCGGCGCGCCGCGGCTACGAGGAAGCGGTGCGTGTCGCGCCGCGCGATCCCGATGCGCACTACGCCTTCGGTTCGTTCCTCCAGGCGCAGCACGATTATCGCGGGGCCGCACGCGAGCTCCAGGCGTTCGTCGACAACGCGTCGGGCCGCTACTCGCAGGACGTCATCGAGCGCACGAAGGCCTATGTCTCCAACCTGCGGCGGCAGTACCCATGAGCGACTCGCTTCGTAACATCGCGCGTCTCGCGTCGGTGACCATCGCGACGGCCATCGGCATGGTCGCCTGTCGCCACGAGCCGCCGCCGATCGCTCCGCCGCCGGCACTTCCGCAGCAGCAGCTCGCCATCCCCGCGCCCGCTGCCTCGGCGCCGCGCGGCGGCAGCCTCCTCGTCGAGCACGACACGGCGGGTGAGCCGCACGTCGACGTCGATACTCACGGCGCGGAAGTCGACGTTCGCCCGCTCCTCGACTTCGTCGGCCGCGCCGGCGGCTTCACGCTCCTTTTTCCGCCGAATCTGAACCGCCGCGTCCGCATCCAGATGCTCGACGTCCCGGTCTCCGTCGCGCTCGAATCGCTGCTCGCGATCGCCCAGCTCCAGCTCGAGTCCGCGACGCCCGGCGGCAAGCTGCCGACGACGCCCTCGGTGGTCTTCTACGAGCTGCCCGTGAACGTCGATTCGCTCTCCGCGGATGCGATCGCGAAACGGTTCGGCGTCAGCAAGTCGATCGCCGACCTGATCGTTCAGTCGCGCACGGCCGGCAGGCCTTGAGCATTCTCTAAACTGCTCGACAAAGCAAAGAGGGCAGGTTCCTTTCGGAACCTGCCCTCTTTCACTTGCATCAACTCGCCGATCAGCCCTTGCTGACGAGGCAGACCTTGAAGGTGCCGATCTTCGCGAACGCCGGCGCCTGGGTCGAGTCGGTCCACGTCACGATACCGTTCAACTTGCCATTGCCGTTGTCGAGCGCGGAGTCGATCGCCGCTGCCTGGATCTGGCTGATCGCCGGATTCCGGACGGTGTTCGTGTCGACCATGCAGAGCATGTTCGACGCCGACAGGCGGAGCGAATCCTGGAAGTACGCGCCGGACGGCATGGTGTGGCCGGTGTCGGTCGACGCCAGGTACGGGCCGTGGAAGTTGCCGGCATCGCTGCCGAACAGCGCGCCGGTGATATCGCTGTCACCGCTCGCGAGCGTCCCGCCCGACAGCTGGGTCAGACGGCGCGGAAAGTGGCGCGTGTCGGTCGCGAAGCTGTTGATCGCGGTCCGAATGCCGATCAGATCGCTGCCGGCCGAGGGCACGCTGCCCTTGTTCACCTGCTGCACGACCGCCGGAACGACGACCGCGGCGAGGACCGCGATGATCGTCACGGTGACGAGGATTTCAGGCAGCGTGAAGCCGCTGCGACGCTTGGTGCTGTTCATGGTGGGAGATCTCCGGAAAGGTGCGTGAGAGAGAAGCGTGTATCGAAACCGGCGCCCCGTGCCGCCGGATCAGCGGTCAATGAACGGGGAGAAGCAGATAGCGAAGCGTGTCGGTGCCCGTGCCGCCCTTGATCCAGCGGATCGAGCCACGGAGCGGCGAGCCGTCGTCGAACATGTTGTCGACCATCGCGGTGTTCGAGCTGTCGACGCCGATGACGTTCACGAGCATGTAGAGGATGCCCGCGGCGCGTCCGCCGCCGCTGATCGCGAGGCTCATCGTGTCGAACGGCTGCTTGATGAACGCGCCGTACCCGGTAGTATCGGCCTGAGCCGAATCCTTGTTCAGGTACGGACCGCGCCAGCGGTTCACCTCGGCATTGCCGTAGGTGGTGCCGACGAGCGCCGATTTGCCCGTCGCGATCGTGTTCGTGAGGTTCCCCAGGCTGACCGGATAGCGCCGGACGTCCGAAAGGAACTGCTCGGACGCGCCGCGAATCGCCAGCAGATCGTTTCCGATCCGGGTCGGCTCACTCTTCCTGATCTGACCGGCGATCGTCGGGACCACCACCGCCGCGAGCACCGCGATCAGCGTGATCGAAACGAGCACCTCAGGCAGGGTAAAGCCGCGTCGCTTATTGGGTGCCAATGGATTCATGTCTATCTCAAAGGTTGGTCCGGAGAGGCCACTCTCCCTGACGTGCGCGCAAGATGAACAGCTGGAGTTATGCGGGCGTTACTCGGCCAGTATTTCGCGTTACGGTAGACGGAACTATATTCACGGCAAGCGATTACGACGCTGCAGGCCCAGCAGGGCGCCGATGCCCAACCCAAATGCCTGAGCAATCCGGACCGCCTTCAATCCCCACGCGTTTCCAGCTCCAACTGCTCGGTAACGCTACGCTTCTGTCCGACTCCGGAGAAACGGTCTCCGGCTTCGGACCGGGAAAATCGCTCGCGATGCTCGCCTTCCTCGACAGCCGAGGACGAGCTCGACGCGAGGAGCTGCTCAGTCTCCTCTGGGGCGACATGCCCGAAGAGAAGGCCAGAAACGCCTTCCGCCAGGCACTGCATCGACTTCGTGGAACGCTTGGCGACTCGGGAATCATCGAGACGACCCGCGACGCCGTGGCGCTGCACGCGGAGCTCGGCCTCGAAAGCGATCGGCGCGCCTTCGAACAGGCCTGCGACGACGGGCGGTTTACCGCCGCCGTTGCCCTCTACCGCGGGCACTTCCTGGAGGGATTCGAGGTCGGCGAGCCCGCCTTCGACCGGTGGGCTGAAGCCGAGCGCCTCAAGCTGCGAACCCGATTCGAGACCGCCCTGCGGTCCGCCTCGACCGAAGCGCTCGATGCAGGACAGCTGACCGACGCAGTTCGTCACGCCCAGCGTCTCACGGCGAGCGCTCCGTTCGACGAACAGGCCGCGATCCTCGAGGCGTCGGTCCTCATCGCCGCCGGGCGACCGCACGAAGCAGGATCCGTCCTTCGCCGGTTCACCGACCGCCTGCGCGAGGAGCTCGACCTCGAGGCCCCGCCCGGAGTTCGCGCGATGTTCGCGCGGCTCAATCGCGCCGAATCCACCCCGCCGTCGACCGCCGCTCACGCCGACGCGCCCCGTCCGTTGCCGTTCGTCGGCCGGGAGCCCGAGCTCGCGCGGCTCCTGGGCGCGATCAACAGACTCGGCGCTGAACATGGCGCGACGCTGCTCGACGAAGGAGGCGAGGGAAGCGGGAAGTCGCGCCTGCTCGACGAGTTCCTGCAGCGCGCGCGCACCCTCGGCCGCCTGTTAGTCCTGCGCGGCCGCGATCGCGCGTTCAGCTCCATGCTTCCGTACGCGTCGATCGCCGAGGCGCTGCGCCCCTTGTCGCGCGCTCCCGGTGTCGCCGGCGCAAGCCGTCATCTCCTTGCCGAAGCCGCGCGCCTCCTGCCGGAGCTGCGCGACCAATTCGATCTTCCCGCCGTGCCGCCGGTCGAGGACGAACCGGGACGCGTACGCTTCTTCGAGGGCATCGCCGCCGCGATCGACGCGGCGGCCTACGAGCAGCCGGTCTGTATCGTCCTCGACGACTTCCAGAATGCGTCGGCGTCGACGATCGATCTCGTCGCGTATCTCTCGGGACGGCTGCGCACGTCGCCGGTGCTGCTCCTGCTCTCCTATCGGCCGGACCGCATCGCCGCTCACCTGCTCGAGCGCATTCGTGCTTTCGCCGGCGACTCCGGCATCGGCGACCCACGGCTGTCGATCGGCGCGCTGCCGTCGGAAGACGGGACCACACTCGCGCGCGCCGCATCGCCGCGAACCCGAAAACTCGATCCATCCGGGATCGAAGAGCTCGTCGCCGCCGCCGGAGGATTGCCCGGCGCGATCATCGAGCTCGCGCGACGCGACGATGCTCCTGCCGGCGCGCGCACGACGCTCGTCTCGACGCGCGACGCACTCTGGGCGCGACTCCAGGCACTCTCGCCCTCGGCGCGCCGCGTCTTCTTCGCCGTCTCGCTGCTCGAGCGCCCATGTTCGCTGCGTCTGCTCAGCGCCGCGGCTCACCTTCCTGAGAGCGCGGCGACCGCCGCACTTCAGTCGCTCGTCGCCGCCGATCTCGTGCGCGACGAGCATGGATGGTTCACGCTCGCGCACGACGCCTCGGCCTCGTTCGTGAACGACGCCGGCGGCGTCTCCGGCCGCGCGATGCTCGCCGAGTGGGCCGCCGAAGCGTTGAGCCACGAGCCCGACGCCACCGACGAAGAGCTGACGCGGCTCTTCGCGCTCTCCGGTCGAAGCGATGCCGCCTACACGCATGCACGCCGCGCGGCCTTCCATGCCGCGAGCGTCGGTGCCTGGTCGGAGGGCGCGAGCTTTCTCAATCTCGCGTTGACCTTCGCTCCGAACGATGACGCGCGCCGCGAAGTGGAGTCGCTGTTCGCCGCGTTCGGCCGCGGACCGCTTCGCCTGTCAGCGGGCGACGAGTTGGTTGACGCCGAGTTCGCCGACGATACCGGGCTCGAGGAGGAGAAGATCGCGGACGCCTCGGCCGAACGGGCGGAGCCGGCGACGGAGCCCGCGCGACCACGCCGTCGATCGTGGATCGCGTCGGCGCGCAATCGTCGGGAGTGGGTCGTCGCGGTCGCGATCAGTGCGATCGTGATCACGCTTGGCATCGTCGGCAATCGCCGCATATCAGCTTCGCGCGTCACCGCTGACGTG
>CBHWBX010000107.1:0-10853 GCA_966111935.1 uncultured Gemmatimonadaceae bacterium | reverse complement strand
GCCTGCGGATCACGGCGTCGAATATCAACTGGCTGGTGAACGACATGTTGGGCGACTCGATCGTGCCGGCTGAGGATGTCCGCAGCATGATCGAGGAGGCCGCGGAGGCATGATGAAAGAGTCGTCGCTTGCGTTCGGCGTGAACGGTGGGCTGATCGGCACGATCACGCTGCCGGACATCGTCGTCGGAGATACGGGTGTGATCCTGTTGAACGCCGGGACGATCCACCGCGTCGGGCCACATCGGATCAACGTGCGGCTGGCGCGGCGGCTCGCCGAGCGTGGGATCGCGTCGATCCGGTTCGACCTTGCGGGACACGGCGATAGCGCGCGCCTGACCGGCGAGCACTCGTTCGAGGACCAGGCGGTCGTGGACATCCGGGCGGCGATGGATGCACTGACCGTTGTCGCCGGCACGCCGCGGACGGCGATCTTCGGCATCTGCTCCGGCGCCTACCACGGGTATGCGGCGGCGCTGCGCGATGAGCGTGTCGTCGGTCTGTTGATGTTCGATGCGTATCGATATCCTAATATCAAAACACATATCATCCACTACGCCAAGGCGCTCACCGAGCCGGAGCTCGCACCGCGCCTGGCGGCCGCCCTTCGGCGCCGCGCGACGAGCCTCGTGTCGTGGGCGCGCACGGCGAGCGGGCGCTCGTCGCCGGAATCGCCGAGGCACGCCGACGCGGCGAGCTCGATCCCGACGCGCGCGGAGTTTGCGGCCGGGCTCACCCAACTGCTCGACCGCGGCGTGTGCGTGCACATGCTCTACTCCGGCGACGCGCCGGAGGATTACAACTACGCGAATCAGTTCCGCGATACCGTCGCCCCGTTCGGCATCGCGGACCGCATCGACGCCGAGTTTCTGCCGCAGGCCGACCACCAGTTGTCGGTGATCGCCGATCAGGTCGACACGATCCGACGGGTGACCGATTGGGTCGACGGGCTGTCGCGCGGCCGCCGTGCGCGTGGCTCGCGTAACGGGTCACGGTCGGCGGCCGGTTCCATGCGCGCCGTACCCGAGACCGCCAATGCCCGCCCTGTCGGATAGCGACGTTCACGCGTGGGTCGCGCGACTCGGCGACGTCGGCCTCGATCACGCCGCCGCAGTCGCATTGCTCTCGAGCGACGAACGCGCCCGCCTGACGCGCTTCCGCTCATCGCTGCACGCCCGGCGGTACGCCTTGGCGCATGCGTTCGTTCGCACGACCCTCGCGAGCTATCTCGATGCAGATCCGCGAGCGCTGGGCTTCGCGTATGGAAGCCGCGGCAAGCCGTACCTGAGCGACGACCGCTCGCTGTTCTTCAACCTGTCGCACTCCGGCGATGTCGTCGCGATAGCCGTGACACGCGTCGGCGAGGTCGGCATCGATGTCGAGATCGACCGGGACGTTCCGAATGCAGGAGCGATTGCCCGCGAGCTGATGTCCGGTGAGGAGCTCGCCTGGCTTGAGGCACACCACGCGGCGGCGCGGTCGCGTGCGTTTCTCGAATGGTGGACGCGGCGTGAGGCGGCGGCCAAGGCGACCGGCGAGGGGATCGCGGAGCTCGGGCGATCCGACTCGTCGCTCGAGTTGCTGACGCGGCGATTGGAGACGCAGGCTGACTACGTCGCGGCGGTCGCGCTCACGGAGCCCTGGTATGCCTCAGCGCCGACGCGTCCAGAAGACGAGCGTGCCGCACACGGCACCGGGGGCTCGGAGCTCAGCTGGCGTGCGTGACGGGCTCGCATAGTACTCGATGCCGTCGAGGCCGCGCGTCTGGTACTCGGTCAGGTCCGGAGGGCGATTCTCCCCCCCTTGTCGTGCCATGTCGACCTGGTAGATCGAGTTCCCGTCGACGACGACCTGCACGTAGCATTTGCGCGCTCCTCCACCGCGCAGCGCACCAGGAGGCTGCTGCCCTGGGTTGTACGCGTGAACGCCGTCGCCGGTGATCTCGAACAGCACCCCGGGAATGCGCGAACGAAGTACGTCCACGAGAACGCGATCGTCCTCCTTGCGCAGCTCGGCTGCCGTGACGAATCGCCCGGTCGCGCGCGCTCGCCGCGCCTCGAACTCCGGAATCGTCGCGCTCATCGGCAGCCGCTCGCCGGCCTTCGCGTTCACCTGGAGCGTGTCGAGCGACGTCACGCTGTGCGAGAGCCGGAGGGTCAGCGAATCGCCCGGGCTCCTCGGCGGCACGACGATCGTATCGAGGGGAGCGTAGCCGACATGGCGCACGAACAGGCGCGCCCCTTGCGCCGGAAGATCCGGGATCGCGAAGCGGCCAGAGTCATCGGTGATCACGATGCGCGCGAGCGCCGCCGACTCGATCGTTGCCACGGGCACCGGCGCTCCAGTCGCCGCATCGCGTACGGTGCCGCGCACGGGTACCACCTGCGAGCCAGCCTCGTGCACGCCGAGCGCCGAGAGCCCGATGATGAATACGAACCGGAGCCGGCGATCCATCATGATCATTTGCTAAATACACCACGCGCGCTCCCGGAAATCAACTTTGCAATGTTTGCAAGGATGATCGGGCGTTTGGCCCCGCCCGGCGACACGAGGTACATCGGTTCCCACTCCGGGTAGAACCAATCCTTGAAGTTCCGCACGCCCTGGAAGTTGTAGTACCGCTCGCCGACGCCGCGTGCCGCGATCGCGATCTGGTTCCAGGTGGGTGTCACCGCCGACGTGCGAATCCCCGAGAGCGGCGCACCGCCGAGGTTGAACCAGGTGTAGCCCTGGTCGCGCGCCCAGAACATCGCCTCGATGAGTGCGTAGCGCATGATTCCCGAAGGCGCCGCGTCGTTGTAGCGCATGAGGTCGGACTCGACCTCGCACTTCTCGCCGGAGCAGAGCAGCGAGACGAACGCGACGATCTCGTCGCCCTTCCGTACGAGTCCGATCTTCGAATAACGGAGAAATGCCGGATCGAATCGGCCGAGTGAGAAGCCCTTTTCGCGCGTCTGCTTCGCGGCGAGCCAGCCATCGGAGATCGGCTTGAGGCGCGCGAACAAGGCGTCGTCCGGATCGACGATGTCGAAGCGACACCCGTCGTCGACCGCCTTGCGCCAGACGCGCCGGAGATTGCGCCGCTGCGGACCGTCGAGCGAAAAGCCCGACATCGGCACGCGCGCAACCTCACCGAGTTTGACCACTGAGAGATTGTAGTCGAGGTAGAGATGTAGCAGTGCCGGCGGAACGCGATAGAACACCGGCCACCCGCCGGCACGATCGGCGCGCTCGATGAAGTCGTGGATGAGCGCGACCGAGTCGGCGGCCGAGCCCACGGGATCGCCGTACGCGACCCAGCTCTGTCCGGCGATGCCGTACATGATGAACGCGGTGCGCGACTCGTTGAACATGAACGCCTTGTCGCCGAGCAGCGCGTAGTACGACGTCGAGCGAGGGCTCGCGGCGACGAGCGGCAGCGCCGCGGCAATGTCGCTCGCGTTTGCGATCGCCGTCCGCTGACGCGCGGGACGGAGCAGCCGCGCGACGGCGAAGGCGACGAGCGCGATCAGCCCGATGACGAGCGCACGCTGGGCGCGCGGCCCCTGCGCCTTGATCCCGAAATCCCAGAAGACGTCGGACCCGAGCCCTTCGCTTCCGTACTGCGCGAATGCGATTCCGATCGTCCCGAGGATCACGACGCCGATCGCGAACAGCCATCCCGGGGTGAATCGCTCCTCGAGGATCGACGATTTGCGGTAGAAGAATCGCTTCGACGGCGCGATGACGAGCAGCATGATCGACAGCGACAGCGCCTGCTCGACGTCGAGCCCACTGGACAGCGAGAAGACGATGCCGGCAACCAGCAGCCACACCGTCGCGTGATAGGCGGCGTCGAGCCGCCGCTGCAGTCCACGGGCGAGAATGATCAGACCGACGCCGGCAACGCTCGCGAAGTACGCCGAGAACTCGACGACGGGAAGCGGGAGGATGTCTTCCAGCCACCCGATGCGTCCCGCATGTGCCGGAGTCGCCCCCGACCAGAGCAGCACGACCCCGCCGGCAAAGGTCGTGAGCGCGAACAGACGAGGCGCGAGCGCGCCGATCCAGTCGCCGCCCATGTCGCTGACGCGCCGAATTCCGGGCACGCGCCGCGCGATGACCAGCGCGCACAGGGCGACGATCGTTCCGACGATGCCGCTGAGCAGTCGGAGATTCATGGCGCCGCTCCGACGGCGACGCGCCGATCAGCGTGCGAAGGCATCATGGATGATGTCGGCCACCGCTTCGTAGTTGCCGTCCAGGTGGTGGCCGCCCTGACGCTCGATGCGACGTACCGCCGGCGCGGTGGAACGGCAGGCGGACTCGCGCTCATCGCTTCCGTACACGCACACCACCGGTACATCGTGAAGCTTTGCCAGCTCCGGGAGCGTCGGGACGTCGTCGTCGCGCGAGACGTCGCGAAAGACATCCTGAAGATGCCACTTGAAGGTCGCGGCGCGATTGAGGCCGATGAGCGCAACGCCGTGAAGCCGATGTCCCAGCTCCGACGGCAGGCGTGAGACGGCGAACGGTGCGACGTTGGCGCCACGCGAGAATCCGACGACGGCGAGCTCGCGGCGGTGCCATCGCGCACCGTACACCCGCGCGATCGCGGCGACGGCGTCGGATATTTCTTCGGGGGTGCGCTTGATCTTGAGATAGTCGCGCAGATTGAGTCCGACGACGGCGTCACCGCGCGTCGCGAGGCGCGACGCCACGCGACGGTCGATGTCGGCCCAGCCGCCGTCGCCGCTCAGAAATACGACGAGCGTCGCGCCGCTGTCGCGGGCTGGAACCTCGACGATCGGCAGACGGGACACTGCCGTCGAATCGGCAGTCGATTGCGCGACCGCACGAGCGAATCCCATCAGAAGGATCGCGGCGACGCGACCGACGACGGAGATTGCTTTGTTCATCGCATCGGATGCCGAAAGAAGAACGTGATCATGGCGGACGTTGCGTCGAGCTCGCGCGTCGGTTCGACACCGTCGGCGCCGTCCTTCGCGCCCCCTGGCCATGCGTGTCCGCCGCCGTCGACCGCGTAGAACGCGACGTCCGCGCCGCATCCGGCGAACTGCACGCGCGTCACGTGCGGCGACTCGCGTCGTGTCAGCGCGTGCTGGCAGCGGTTCGCCGTCGCCCAGTAGCGCACGGATGGTGGAACGTCGGGCGTGACGAGCAGCGGCGACCTGGCTCGCGCCTCGGGCGGCTCGGCGTAGGCGACCTCGCGGTCGTCGGTACCGTGAAAGGCGATCAGGGGCACGGGACGCGCCGGCGTACAGGTATCGTCGACGACGCTCCCGGCGACGACGCCTACGGCCGCAACCATCGTCGATGCGTCGCACGCGACGCGATACGCCATGCGTCCTCCATCCGAGAACCCGGCGACGTAGATCCGTCGTCGATCGACCGGAAGATGTTTCGCGACGTCATCGACGGTTCCACGCAGGAACGCGAGATCGTCGACGTTGTTGCGCGCCGCATTGCCGCAGCACTTCCCGGCGTTCCAATCCGCCCCCATCCCGAAGAACCCGGAGACGCCATTCGGATACGCGACGAGGAAATGCAGCGAATCAGCGACGGGGTCCATGCGCGACTGCATCTGTACGGTCTCACCGTCCGCGCCGCTGCCGTGGAGCACGATCACGATCGGATACCCCACGGCGACGCCGAGTCTATTGCGGCGCGGCGTCGTCGGAACGTGAAGGAGGAAGGTCCGGTCCTCCCCGCCGATGCGAAGCTCGTGCTCGCGCGTCCCAGGCCGCCAGACCGACAGCGTGTCGACCCGCGGCCCGCGGCAGCCGGATGCGAGCAGGAGCGCGGCCAACACCGCGACGACGCGCATCATCGAGCCGGCCCCGGATGCGACACGACGAGCTGCGAGAAGATCCTGCTCGCATTCACGTCGCGCGACGGCGCCGGCGCGAGAAACCAGCTTCGCTTGCCGCCCGGCCAGGCGTGGCCTCGTCCGAAGATCGTGTACAGCGTCACGACCGCACCGTCATTGCACTCGTCATGGATCGTTCGGCGAAATACCGCAGTCGTATCGGCTCGCGTTCGCCGACAGCCCTGTCGCGTCGCCCAATCGGCGACCCGTGCGTCGGTATCGCCATAGTGCACGTTCCTGTCCGCTGTGCCGTGAAAGACGACGGTCGATACGGCCGGGTCCGGACGACAGTCACTGCGCGGCACCTCGCCCGAGATCACGCCGATGGCGGAGATGCCGGTGTGCAGACAGGCCAGCTCGTACGCCAGCGTTCCGGCGTCGGAAAACCCGATCACACCGACGCGCGTCCGGTCGATCGTGAAGTGCGCGCCGAGCGTGTCGATCAATGCTCGAATCATCGCCGCCTCGTCCGGCCGCCGATGCCCTGCACCGCAGCAATCCTCGAAATTCCAGAACAGTCGCACGTATGGAATGCCGCCGGTGCCGTTGGGGTAGGCTACCAGCGCCCCGAGGCTGTCCGCGATCTCGTTGAGACCGCTCTCCTCCATGACGGTGTTCGCGTTGGCGCTCGACCCGTGCAGCGCGATCAGGAGCGGCATCGCGCCGCGCGCTCCGGCGGGACGGTGCAGCAGAAACCCGCGCCGGTCACCGGCGGCGTCGAGCACGTGGAAGGTCGTGGCAACGGGCGCATCCGTACGAACGTCCGTCGCGCCGACGATCGCCGCGCACCCGTCGAGCAGCAGCATGCAGCCGAGCAGCCAGATCGCTCTCATATCTGGCAATCTCGTACCCGCCATGCCGCTCGACCAACCGGGCACAAAGAAACCCTTGTCGCGGTCACAGCCACGAGCCGAATCGCCGAATGTACCAGCGCTTCATGAGCTGAGTCAGCGCGAGGTAGCCGAGCAGAATGGCCACCAGCCAGAGGTAGAAGATCCTTGGCAGGGGTTGAAGCCCGAGATTGCGTCCGACGGGGAGATACGGCAGGAGGATGCCGATGAGGATGATCGTCCCCGTCATCGAGAGGACCGGCCACGTCGCGCGACTTTGAATGAACGGCACCTTCGACGTGCGGATCATGTGCACGATCAGCGTCTGCGTCGCCAGCGACTCGATGAACCAGCCCGACTGAAACAGGGCTTGGTGCGCCGGCTTGTTCGCGCCGAACACATACCACATCAGCCCGAAGGTCGCGATGTCGAAGATCGAGCTGATCGGCCCGACGAACGCCATGAATCGTCCAATGTCGTCGGCGCGCCATTGCCGCGGCACACGGATGTACTCGGGATCCATCTCGTCCCAGGGAATCGACGCCTGCGAGATGTCGTAGAGGAGATTCACGGTCAGCAGCTGCACCGGAAGCATCGGCAGGAAGGGCAGGAACGCGCTCGCGACGAGGACGCTGAACACGTTCCCGAAGTTCGAGCTCGCCGTCATCTTGATGTACTTGATGGTGTTTCCGAAGGTACGCCGTCCCTCGATGACGCCCTCCTCGAGCACCATCAGGCTCTTCTCGAGCAGGATGATGTCCGCCGATTCCTTGGCGATGTCCACCGCCGATTCGACCGACACGCCGACGTCCGCTTCGCGCAGCGCGCCCGCGTCGTTGATCCCGTCGCCGAGGAAGCCCACGGTATGTCCGCGAGCCTTGAGCACGCGCACGATGCGCGTCTTGTCGTCGGGCGCGAGCTTGGCGAAGACGCGGTGCTTCGACGCGAGCTCACCGACTGCCGCGTCGTCGAGCCCCTGGAGCTCGCTGCCGAGGACGACGTGTTCGACGTCGAGCCCGACGGCGCGACAGACCTTTCGCGTCACGAGGTCGTTGTCGCCGGTGAGGACCTTGACCGCGACGCCCTGCGCCGCGAGCGCGGTCAGCGCCGGCGCGGCGCTCTCCTTCGGTGGATCGAGAAAGCCGATGAAGCCGACGAGCGTGAGCTCCGATTCGTCGGCGACGGTGTACGGGCCGTGGCTCGTCGGGAACTCGCGGTAGGCGACGGCGACGACGCGGAATCCGTCCTCGTTCAGTTCGGCGACGAGCTCCTTCGCGTCGTCCTTTCGCTCCGCTTCGAGCGGAAGGGCCCGCGCTTGCTGGGCGACGCGCGGCGCCTCGTCCCGCACAGTCGTGCAGACCGCGAGGATCTCCTCCACGGCACCTTTGCAGATGAGCTGATGGCCGCGATGCTCGTGATCGACGACGACCGACATGCGCCGACGGGTGAAGTCGAACGGAATCTCGTCGACCTTGCCGTACGCACGATCGATCGCGAGCTCGCGCTTCAGCTCCCCGTGCTCGAGCACCGCCACATCGAGCAGGTTCTTGAGCCCCGTCTGATAAAAGCTGTTGAGGTATGCGAGCGCGAGCACCATGTCGGAGTCTTCGCCGACGACGTTCACGTGGCGCTCGAGGACGACCTTGTCCTGCGTGAGCGTGCCGGTCTTGTCGGTGCACAACACGTCCATCGCGCCGAAGTTTTGAATCGCGTTCAGCCGCTTCACGATCGTCTTGTGCTTCGCCATCGTCACCGCACCCTTGGCGAGGTTCGTCGTGACGATCATCGGCAGCATCTCCGGCGTGAGGCCGACGGCGATCGCGAGCCCGAACAGCAGCGCCTCGAGCCAGCTCCCCTTCGTCAGCGCGTTGATCACGAAGACGATCGGCACCATCACGGCAATAAACTTGATGAAGAGCCAGCTCACCTTCCGCACGCCGACATCGAACGCCGTTTCGGCGCGGCGTCCGGCGAGACCCTTCGCCATGCGGCCGAAGCTCGTATTGCTGCCGGTCGCAATGATGACCGCCGTCGCCGTCCCGCTCACGACGTTCGTGCCCATCAGGCAGATCGTCGGCAGCTCGGTAACCGCCGCCGAGGCAACCGGTTTCGGCGCATGCTCAGCCTTCTCAACCGGCAGGGCCTCGCCGGTGAGCGCCGCCTGGCCGACGAAGAGATCCTTCGCCGCGATGATCCTGACGTCGGCCGGGATCATGTCGCCCGCGGAGAGATAGACGATGTCGCCGGGTACGAGCTCGCTCATCGGGATCTCGCGCCGGCGCGTCGCGGGTCCCGCCGGATCGAAGCTATCGCCTGCGCGCTCGACCGCGGTCGTCGTGCGGACGAGCGCGCGCAGCGACTGCGCGGACTTGTTCGAGCGAAATTCCTGAGTGAAGCGCAGCACGGTGCTGAAGACGACCATGAAGCCGATCACTGTCGTGGCTTCGTCGTCGCCGGTCAGCGCCGAGACGATCGCAAGGATCGTCAGGAGGATGTTGAATGGATTCGCGAACGCGCGGGCGAGCTCGCCATACCAGGTCGGCGGCTTCTCGTGCGCCACTTCGTTCGGTCCGACCTCGGCTCGACGGGCGTCGACTTCGTCATCGGATAGCCCGCGACGGTCGGAGCCGAGCGCCCGCAGCACCGCGTCCGCGTCGAGATACGCGAACTCCGTCAGCCGCTCGGCAACAGCGCCGTTCGCGGCGTTTTTCGTCTTCTGATTCATTGGTCGCACTCCGAATTGCTCGAGGCCGCTCATGGCCTCTCCTGTCTGTGAGCGAGCGGAGTGCGCCTGTGCGTCGGCTACAGGCTGAACCTCTGGGGAATCAGCCGCGCCTCGTCAGTGTGGCAGCCCTGCGCTCCGGATGTGGGTCGAGCGATGTCGCTCGCGGATCTACTATCTGGGTCCATGTGTCGTCTCCGGGTTCGTGCACTTCGGGCAGGACGGTGAATGTCGCCGGGACACCGCGCCGACGCGAGCGTTCATAGAATTTCTTCGCGCGCAATTAACGCGGGGCAGAGTTCAATGAACTCTGCCCCGAGCCTCGAGCGAAATGTCCCTTAAGGGTGCGACTCGACGCCGACCTCGGCGAGCGGCACCATCTCGCCGCGCGCTTCATCCCAGAACACGTGGGTGAACGTCTTGCGCACGTCGGCCATCGAGAGCGGATCGACGGCCGCGAGCTCCGGGATCGATCGCCGGGCATCCTCGAGCCGGTAGTTCGGGATGCGCGGATTCAGATGATGCACATGGTGCAGACCGATCGACCCGGTGAACCAGCGCAGCACCGGCCCGAATCGGAGATAGCTCGATCCTTCCACGGCGACGCTGACGAAATTCCATTCCTCGCCTTCGGCGTGGAATCCGGGAGCGAAATTGTGCTGCATCCAGAAGAGCAGTGCCCCGCACGCGCCGCCGAGCAGACATCCGGCGATCATGATGCCCCACGCGCCCAGTCCGAGCGCGGCGACGAGCGTCAGCTGGATGACTGCGTACGGGACGACCGTGAGCAGCAGTCCGCGAAACTGGGCGTCGCGATTCGGGATCCGATTCGGAAATCCCGGACGGAACGGAAAGAACCCGGCGAGACGCTTCCGCTTCCCGAGCAGACTCCACACCCCGACGACCATCACCGTGGGCAGAGAGATGAGGCGGTCGCGCAGCCGCGCGGACTCCGGATCGCGTCGCGCCTCGTCGGCCGTCATCGGGCTGTTGACGCGATCGATGCCGCGCTTCTCGAGCTTTCCCTGGTGGCTGTGATGCCAGGCGTGCTCGGTGCGCCACGGCTCGAAGGGCACGCCGGTCCACCAGGACAGCATCAGCCCGACGGCGTCGTTCACGCGCTTCGATCGGAACAGACTCCCATGTCCGCAGTCGTGCTGCAGCACGAAGATCCTCACGGATACACCGGCGATCACCGGCGCCACTTACAAGAACCGCAAAAGCACCACTCCGGGTGCGACGTACTGGCTTCGCGGCGACAACCCTGAACTGCCCCGCCACCTCGGGCAGGAAGTGGAAATCAGCGGTAGGCTGATCGGATCGGCGAACAGTACGCCGAGCACGACTGGCGCGCCGACAGCCGGCACGCAGAGCTCGACGGCAACCAGCGGCCCGGCCGGCACCGAGGCCGAGCGGCTCCCGCAACTCGAGGT
>CBHWBX010000106.1:0-10880 GCA_966111935.1 uncultured Gemmatimonadaceae bacterium | reverse complement strand
GAGCTCGACGACGATGTCCTCGCCGTCGAGCTCCACGAGCGTGCGCGCGCCGACTTCGTTCCATAGGGCTTCGGCCGACGGCACGCCGCCCGGCTGTGAGCGGAAGCGACGACGGTCGGGGGGAATGATCGACTCGAAGACGCGCGGCTGCTCGTCGAGGACGATCTGTCGCTCGGCGAGCATCGCGAGCAGCGCGTCGGGAAGCATGCGGATGTCGATCGCATCGTCGTTTGCGCCAGGGCACGAGCCGACGTAGGTGATGCGCGTGCGTGTCGGCTGCGAGAGCGCGCGGACGTAGCGTGCGATCGCGACGGGCGGCGACACGAGCGGCAGCATCGCGTGCCGCAGATCGCCGCCGACGCTGAGCAGACGATGCGCGACGATCGGACAGCTGCACTGGATCGCCGGGCCATTGGCGAATTGCGGCAGACGACGCAGGACCGCGGCGGCGATCAACTCGTCGCCCCAGCTCGCGGGGATGACGTTCGCGAAACCCGCGCGAAGACACGCGTGCGCGAGCTGGACCGGCGTCGCGGGGAGCGCGGCCAGCAGCGCATCCGTCCCCAACACGACGATGGGAACGGTTTGCGGAATTGTCGGCTGGGTGGATGTCGGAACGGACACCGCGAGAGTCATTGACGCGCGCGTCGGTGCGTGAAGACCGCCGGATTAGCGAGCCGTACCATGTATGCGGCTCCTGGCGGACCGATGCAACAGAGGGAGAGTAATCTCATATGTCAAGAGCGGCCCAGACATTGCAACCCTTACCCTTCATTGCGGGATGTGAGGATGGTTGTGGTGGAATACAGCTTTGCCCACGCGCGGCTCACGGAAGCCGAACGTGAAACTCTGACGCCGTATGCCGCGCGTGCCTCGTGGCCCGCGGGATTCGCGATCTACCAGCGCGGTGCGGCCGCGGACGGCCTGTTCATCGTGACACGCGGTCGAATTGTCCTGCGGAGTCGCGTGCGCGCCGGCCGGGGCTTCGTCCCCTGGATCGCAGCTCCCGGTGAAACGTTCGGCTCCGAAGGCTTGTCGCAGAATGCGCGGTACGCGACCGACGCGCGCGCGGACGAGGAGAGCGAGACGCTCTTCCTGAGCGCGGCGCGCTTCCGGGCCTTCCTGCGCGAACAGCCGCAGCACTCGCTGGTCCTGATCAATCAACTGATGAACGAGCGGACGGCGCTCCTGGACAAGCTGCGCGAGCTCACGACGTTGAGCGTCGAGCAGCGGCTCATCGCCACGCTGGTCCGAATGTCGGGGAACGACACCTTCACGCGCGAAGACGGCCGCATCGTGCTCTGCACGAACCGGTATCGACTGCTGTGCGAGCTCGTCGGAGCGACGCGCGAGTCGGTCTCGCTGGTGCTGGGACGCCTGACCGGCGAAGGCCTCGTCGAGCGCAAGGGCACGACGCTCATCATCGCGCCGCCGGCCCAGCTCGCCGAGCGGCTGGACTCCAATGGCATCGACAACGAGCTGCCCTTCCCCGCGATGAGCGAGGGGCACGAAACGGCGCTCCAGTAGCGTCATACCCTGAAGTATCGGCACGCCCGTCCACTCTCGGACGGGCGTGTATATTTTTGGCCCATGTCGGCCTTTGACGCACACGAGCTCGCCCGGTACGCGCGGCAGATGCGTCTGCCGCAGCTTGGTGCGGCCGGACAGGAGCGCCTCAAGGCAGCGTCCGTCCTCATCGTCGGCGCCGGCGGCCTGGGCTCGCCCGCGGCGATGTACCTCGCCGCCGCCGGCATCGGCCGCCTGGGCATTGCCGACGGCGACCGCGTCGATCCGAGCAATCTCCACCGTCAGCTGCTCCACGGCACCCACGACGTCGGACGCGACAAGGTCGACTCGGCGCGCGACCGCATCGGCGAGATCAATCCGCACGTCGTCGTCGAGACGATCGCCGAGCGACTGACGAGCGACAACGCGCTCGACGTGATCCGACGGTACGATGTCGTGGTCGACGGGACGGACAACTTCCCGACGCGCTATCTCCTCAACGACGCCTGCGTGCTCGCCGGACGACCGCTCGTGTACGGCAGCGTCGACCGGTTCGAGGGCCAGCTCGCGGTGTTCGATCCGCCGCGCGGGCCGTGCTATCGCTGCCTTTATCCCGCGCCGCCCGAGCCGGGCGCCGTCCAGAACTGCGCGGACGCCGGCGTGCTCGGCGTCCTTCCCGGCTTGGTCGGCACCATGCAGGCGACCGAAGCGATCAAGCTCGTAACGGGGATCGGCGAGCCGGCGACGGGGCGTCTGGTGCTCGTCGATGCGCTGCACCTGCGCTTCCGGACGATCGGCGTCGAGCGCGACGCCGAATGCCCCGCCTGTGGCACGCGGACGATCACCGCCCTCATCGATTACGACGACTTCTGCCGCGGACCGACGCATCCACCCATGACCGACGACTCTCCGATCGAAACGATCGCTCCGCGCGCGCTGCGTGAGCTGTTAGACACTGCTAATAATATAACGCTCATCGACGTTCGCGAGCCCTACGAGTGGAACATCGGTCACATCGAGGGTGCGCGTCTGGTCCCGCTCGGCACGCTGCACGGAGTGTTGAGCTCGATCGGCGCCGACGCCGACGTCGTCGTCTACTGCCATCACGGGATGCGCAGCGAGACGGCGGCGTATGCGCTGCGCGATGCCGGCGTCCGTCGCGTGCGCAACCTCGTCGGCGGGATCGACCGATGGAGCGCCGAGGTCGATCCGACGGTGCCGCGGTACTAGATGCTGCTCGGCGCAGTGGCGGCGGCGCTCGTCGTCGCGCTCGGACTGCGTGAGCGCCGCAGGCGCGCGCTGACGGCGCTGTCGATGTCGCGTCGCCGGCTCGGGCCGGACGGGATCGCGATCGGCGCCGAGAGCTTCGTGCTCGCGCGCCCCGACGGTCCGGCGGTGCTGCTGCTCCACGGCGCCGGCGACACGCCCCAGACACTGCGGCTGCTCGGCGAACATCTGCACGCACGCGGGTTTCACGTGGCTGCGCCGCTGCTGCCGGGACATGGACGCGACGTCGGCGCTTTCGCTCGCGTCACCGCCGACGAGCTCACCGCCGCCGCGCGTTCGGCGTATGACGCGCTCGTGCGTGAGCACCAGTGGGTCGGTGTGATCGGTTTGTCGATGGGCGGCGCGCTCGCGGTGCAAATCGCCGCGAACGCCCCCGAGCTACCGGCGCTCGGACTCGCGGCGCCGTACCTCGCGATGCCGAATGCGATCGCGCGCGCCGCGCGCGTCTGGTGGCTGTGGGGGCTCGCGTCGCCCCTGGTGAAATCGGGCGACGGCTATTCGATCCTCGACCCCGTCGAGCGGGAGCGGAATCTCGCCTACGGCATCTTCACGCCGAACGCGTTGCGCGCGCTCTATCACACGGTGCGCCGAGCGCAAGACGCGCTGCCGCGCGTCACCGCACCGACGCTCGTCGTCCACTCGCGCAACGACAACCGCATCAGCATCGACGCCGCGACGTCCGCGTTCGCCCGGCTCGGCGCGCGCGAGAAGAAGTTGGAGTGGACGACCAGCGGCGCGCACGTGATCACGGTGGACTACGGGCGCGACCAGGTGTTCGAACAGCTCGCGACGTGGATGGAGATCCACGGCGCGAGTCGGCTCATCCGGTAACGCGATCGACGATCGATTCGCCGAGCTCGCGCAGCTGCTCGACGCCTTCCGTCACCGCGGACGTCGCCTGCTGCGCGACTTCCTTGGCGACGCGCGTCACGCGCGCGATCGGATTACGCGTCGACTTCTTCGCGCTCGACGCACGCGTCCCGCTCTTCTTGCGCGCGGTCGCGGGGCTCTTCTTGGCGCTCTTCTTCGTGCCCTTCTTCGCCGTCGTGCTGCGCGCCGAGGCGCTCGTCGAGCGCTTCTTCACCGCGGGGCCGCGACGCACGCCCTTCTTGGCCGCGCTCTGCTTCGTCGCGCTCTTCTTTGCGCCGGCTTTTTTCGCGCCGGCTTTCTTCGCCGTGGTACGACCAGACTTCCCGCGGGTTCTCTTGGCCTTGGCCGCCATCGTCCGTCTCCTCGAAGTCGGTAATGAGATGTTCAGCGACGATAGCAATATCCGGACGAGTCCGTAAGACTCAAGGCCACGCGCGCTTCTTCGAGTAGGGCCGGCCGAAGACTTCGGCGAGCGCGGGGACCGGATCATCCAGCCGGACCACGGCGTCGATGCGGGTGTTCAGGGGCATGAGCGTCGCGAAGTCGCGGTACCGCCCATACCCATGGCAGAAACAGAATGGTCCCCGCCGCGTCAGATCGCCGAGCCAGATGTCCGGAAGCCCGATCCAGGTGAAGGCGTAGAAGAGATTCAGCTTCTTGAAGCGCGGCAGGTCGCTCTCGATCGTGCGATGCGGCAGCGAGCCGTGCTTCCCCCACTGCACATCGATCGCGACCTGGCCGCGGTCGCGCCAGTCGGTGTGGAGCATCGTCCCGTGCCAGAAGGTCCAGATGTCGGTGGGAGCGCGGGTCGTGTCGTAACCGACCCACACCACCTCTTCGTCGGTGGGCACCGTGAACGGGATCCAGGAGCCGTGGACGTCGTCCTTCCAGAGGAGGTGATAGGCGATGACCCGCCGTGTCGGGTGCAGCACGGCGACCACACGCTCGAGCGGGAACCATTCATCCCGCTGGACGTACAATAGGGGAGCCAGTGCGCGTGCCAGTTGCGCATCGGCGTCGCTGTCGGCGAGCGCGCCGGGGATGACGCTTGGGCGCGGAGGGATGTGGGCGTGTGGGCCGCAGGCGGACAGAAGCGCCGAAGCGAGCACAGCCGCAACGCGGACTCTGCGTGACAAGTAAATACCCTGGAGAGTCTTAGAGAATTAGAGGGTTAGCAGTTCGTAGGGTCACCGGAGCCGTATTTCCGGGATGCTTTGTTGTGAGGAGCGAGTATGCGCAAGCCGCGCCCGGCTACGTATAATCCAGCGCAAGCCTTGAACTTGATCGCAAACGACAGGACGGGAGCTCCGCTGAGCTGCCCTTCCTGTTCCGGACCCATCGAACGCTCCCCGGGCGACTTTCCGCCCCCGCCCCGTTCGCACGTCACGCTGAAGTGCGCCACCTGTGGCCGCGTGGCGCGCTATATCGCCGGGGCTGCCTAGTCTCGAAGAACAGCCGTACCCAACCCCGGACCGCGTCCTGCCCGGTCCGGTGCTGTGATGAGTTGCACAAAACTTGCCTCGAACGCGCGTAAGCGACCTCGGATTTTCTTTGCGAGGCAGCGAGGCGAGGGGGAGATCCACGCGCCAGCGCGGGATCACGGATCACAGTTTTGGTAAGGGGTACGTGCAAATGGCTCGTCTACAGGGCACCGTGAAGTGGTTCAACGACGCCAAGGGTTACGGCTTCATCTCGCGTGAAGGCGGACCCGATGTGTTCGTTCACTTCAGCGCCATCCAGGGGAACGGCTTCAAGTCCCTGGCCGAGGGCGATCGCGTCGAGTTCGAGATCGTGCAAGGCCAAAAGGGACCGCAAGCAGCCGACGTCACCAAGGCGTCGTGATCCCGCGCGAACGGTCGAACGAAACGCCTCGGCAAACGCCGGGGCGTTTTCGTTCCCCTGAGCCCTCCTTCGGCGATGCACGTTCCTGAACCGATGTACTGCACCATCGCCGACGAGATGCCCGACGGCGGCGAGTGGATCTTCGAGCAGAAGTACGACGGCATGCGCGTCGTCGTCGGCGCGTCGTCACGCGAGGCGCAGCTCGTGACACGCAACGGCCGCGACAAGCGCGCGCAGTTTCCCGAGATCTCCGAGGCGCTGCGCGCGCTCGCGCGCCGCGTCGGACGGCCGCTCGTCCTCGACGGCGAGATCGTCGCGCTGCGTCGAGGGAAGCCGGCGCCGTTTCAGGCGCTCCAGGGACGACTGCATCGCTCGAGCGACATCGACGCGGCGGTGGCGAGCGCGCCTGCGGCGATCGTCCTCTTCGACGTGCTGCGCGACGGACGCACGACGCTCACGAACCGTCCGCTCTCCGAGCGGCGCGAACATCTCGCGTCGCTGCTCGAGGGGATCGACGATAAGAGAATTCTCATCAGCGACGCCTCGACGAGCGGACGCCGGATGATCGCGCGCGCACGAAAGGGCGGCTGGGAGGGACTGATCGCCAAGCGCCTCGCGTCGCGCTACGTGCCGGGGAGGCGCTCCGACGACTGGCAGAAGCTCAAGCTGCAGCATCGCGCCGAGTTCGTCGTCGGTGGATTCACCGAGCCGCGTCTCACGCGACAATTCCTCGGCGCGCTCCTGCTCGGCTACTTCGACGCGAGCGGGAAGCTGCACTACGCCGGCCACATGGGCGGCGGCTTCAATCGCGACTCGCTGCGCGAGATGCTGGATCGCCTCGCGCCGCTCGAGCGGAAGACATCGCCGTTCGTCGAGACCGTGAAGCCCAACGAGCCCGTGCACTGGGTGCGGCCGCGCGTCGTCGTCGAAGTGAAGTTCGCCGAATGGACGGCCGACGGACGGCTGCGACAGCCCGTGTTTCTCGGCGTGCGGGACGACAAGGCGGCGCGCGACGTGCGGCGTGAGAAAGAGAGCGTCCAGCACTGGGCGCAGGAGCTCTGATGGCGACGAGAACGGATGCAGTCGTTCGACAGCTGCGCGCGATCGAGAAGAAGGGCGGCGACGGCGACGTCGAGCTCGCGCGCGGCAAGCAGCTCCACGTGTCGAGCCTCGACAAAGTGTACTTCCCGAAGGCCGGGTACACCAAAGGCGACGTGATGCGGTACTACGCGACTGTCGCCCCCGCGCTGCTGCCGATCATCAAAGACCGACCGCTCGTGCTCAAGCGCTATCCCGAAGGCATCGGCGGGTTCTCGTTCTTCCAACAGAATGCGGGTGAGCATCTGCCCGCCGGCGTACGCACGGCGACGGTAGGAACGGGACGCGGCCGCGCCGAGCGCCTCGTCGGCGGCGATCTCGCGACGCTGCTCTACACCGTGCAGATCGGCACGATCGCCGTACACCCGTGGCAATCGAGAACACGAACCCACCAGTACGCCGACACCACCACGATCGATCTCGATCCGGGCGACGACGTGAAATTCTCGGCGGTCGTCACGCTCGCAAAATTGATCAAAGCCGAGCTTGACAAACTCGCGCTCAAGGCTGCAATCAAGACATCAGGCTCCAGCGGGCTGCACATCGTCCTGCCTTTGCCGCCGAAGACGGCGTACGAGGACGCGGCCGCCCTGGCGGAGCTGATCGCCGCACGGGTGGAAGAGGAGCACCCGGATCGCGCGACGACCGAACGGTCGATCAAGGCTCGTCCCGCTGGGACGATCTACGTCGACGCGCAACAGAACGCCGAAGGCAAGAGCGTCGTGGCGGCCTATTCCGTGCGTGAAAGACCGATGGGCACGGTATCGGCCCCACTCGACTGGCGCGAGCTCCGCGCGACGCTGCGGCTCGAGGCTTTCACCATGGAAACGATGCCGGGGCGTCTTCGCAAAGTCGGAGACCTCTGGGGAGCCGCGATGGCGCGGCGCAACACCCGACGGGCGATCGAACGCGCGCTGAACGGCTGATCACCGCGGCGCGCCGACTGGAGATGTAGAGATGATTGACGGACTTTCCGGCGAAGAATCGGGCTCGGTCTACCACCGCGAGCTTCCCGGTGGCGGGTACGTGAAGATCGACGTCGTACGCGAGAAGGAGCTGCCGCGCACGTGTGTGTCCGTCGAGCGGCGGGCGAAGCATGAACGTCGTCCCGGACACCAGCCGGTCGTGATCGCGCAGGCGGACGGCGACGAGCGTTCACCGGCGTTCGCCGACCTCTATCGCATGGCGACGGACAACGCCGCGATCGCGCGGAAGATGCTCGAGCTCGAGGGGCCGCAGCGGGCCGACTGACGGGATCGCGGCAACGAGGAGCGATCCTTCGTCGGCGCGCCTCCGGCGTGCCTTCTCAGGACAGGTCGAAGCGAATGCCGCGACGCTGCCGACGGCGTCGCGGCGGCGAATAGCGGAAGAGCTGCGCGGGACGACCGCGGCCTTCACTGCGCCATTCGTCGGTTGGCTCGACGAGCGCAGAGGCGTGCAGCGAGCGCCGGAAGCTGGCCTTGTGCAGGCGGCGGCCGAGGAGCAGCTCGTAGACCGCCTGGAGCTCGCTGAGCGTGAACGCCGGCGGCAGTAGCCGGAACGCGATCGGCTGCTGATCGACGCGCGCACGCATGACGCCGAGCGCGAGCTCGACTTCCTCGCGCTGCCGTCCCGACAGCCCGGCGATATCCGAAAGCGGCACCCACTCGGCGCCCTTGCGCGCGCTCGATCCGTCGGGCACGAGGCCGTAGTAGACCACCGACACGTTCGGCCCTTCGGTGACGCGCTTGGCACCGCCGAGCGCGCCCGCCTGCTCGAGAAGCGAGGGCACGGCTCCGCCGACGTCGCGGGCGATGCGCGTGGCGGTGGCATCCAGCGTCTCATCGACGCGCAGCACGTCGGCGGGAAGCGTCCAGCGCTCGCGCGGACGCGCGGCAGACCCCGCCGGCACCAGAAGGACGGCGAGCTCGCTACCACGCGGAGTGAGAAGGACGACGTCGACGGCGAGGGTCAAGCCACGGGCCGCCATGCGTGCGGGAGTCAATCGGTCGGGCATCGCACGCCGAATTAGTATCAGTTTGCTAATAAAGTCAAGGGACGGCGTGACTGGTCACGCCGTCCCTCGCACGAGCGGAATTACAATCGATCGATTCCGGCGCCAAAATGCAACAGCGGCGGGATGGAAATCGGCAGACGGCCGCGAATCGGGGCCGCACCGGTGATCGCGCGTCCGGCTGCGGCCTGCGACACGGGGAAGCCGCCCCACGTCACGAGATAGCTCGAGACCGCGGGTTCCTGCTGGAGCAGGTAGGGATTGCCGAACGCCACGAGAATCGTTCGCGGGTGGCGTGCCACGAGATCTTGAATGAAACGCGCGATCGGCGCGGGCACGCTCGGATTGGATACGCTCGATCCGGTCATGACGTACGAGCCCACAATCGCGACATCAACGGAATCCACTGCCGCGAGCAGGCGCGCAAAGTTCGGCGACGGATCCTCGAGGGTGATCTGCTCCGTGCGCAGCGCGGGCGCGACGCGACGTAGCTCGGCATTGAATGTCGCGCCGGCCGGCAGATCGGTGCGCGAAGCGATGGTGATCGACATCACGCGCGGCGCGATGCCGTTCGTCGGCTTGAGCGGCACGAGCGACAGCGAGTCCTTCGCGAGCGTGATTCCCTTCTGCGCGGCGAGCGCGGCGACGGCGAGATGCGCCGTATCGCCGACCAGCGCGCGCACGCTGTCGAGATCCGCGAGGCGGCGCCGATCGAGCCCCTGCTGCCGCTTGAGCATCAGGACGCGGCGCACAGACGAATCGACGCGCGCCTGCGTGAACCGGCCTTCGCGCACACCGTCGACGACCGCGTCGATGGACGCCGGCACATCGCTCGGCATGAGGAGGATGTCGGCGCCGGCGGCGATCGCGAGCTTGCACGCTTCGCCGATGCTCAACGCGTCGTTGATCGTTCCGCCGTAGCTGCCGCTCGTCGCTGCACCGGCGGCCGCGCCGGGCTTCTTCACGCGCGCGAGGACGCCGCTCATGTCCATCGCGTCGGTGACGAGCAGGCCGTTGAAGCCGAGCTGACGGCGCAGCAGTCCGGTCATGATCGCCGGATTCAGCGTCGCCGGCACCGACGCGGTGTCGATCGATGGAATGAGACCGTGGAAGGTCATCATCCCCTGCACGCCGGCGGCGATCGCGCGGCGGAAGGGCACGAGCTCGACGCTGTCGATGCGCGCGCGGCTCGCGTGAACCGTGGAGAGCGTGAGGTGCGAGTTCTCGTCGGTGTCGCCGTGACCCGGGAAGTGCTTCCCGGTGGCGATCATGCCGTTCTCCTGGATGCCGCGGATGACCGAGGCGCCTATCTGCGCGACGAGATGCGGATCTTCACCGAACGAGCGCATCCCGATGACGGGATTCGCCGGATTGTTGTTGACGTCGAGCACCGGCGCGAACGCCATGTGCACGCCGAGCACGCGTCCCTCGATCGCCGTGATGCGGCCGAGCTGATACGCGAGCGTCGAATCGCGCGACGCGCCGATTCCCATTTGGTATGGGAACATCGTCGCGCCGCCGAGATAGATGTTATTCGGCAGGAAATAGCCGCCGCGCTGCCGGAAGCCGACGCCCGTCTCGTAGTCGGCGCCGATGATCAGCGGCAACGTGCTGAGACGCTGCATGGCGTTGAGCTTCACCGCCGTCTCGATCGGAGAACCGATCGACATGATGAAGCCACCAACGTGCTCGCGCTGAATCAGTCCCTGAATTCGCGTCCAGTTCGCCGACGACGTCGGCGCATAGTCGCCGTACAACTGCGGCCACACGAGCTGCGCCGCCTTGTCTCGCGGGGACATGGTGGCGAGGAGGGAGTCGGCCCAGTGGGAATCGGGGATCGAGGATCGCGGAGCGGGAGTTGTTTTCGCGCTCGGTGAACAGGCCGCCGCGGTTGCCGCTACCAGGGCCGTCGCTAGCCATCTCGATCCCCGCTCCCCGCTTCTCGATCCTCGCTTCACCATTGGATCGTCCCCTTCTTCGACGTATCGACGTCCTCTTCCGAGCCCGACTTGAAGAGGAACGCTTCCATGTTCTGCTTGAGGAAGCTGCGCGCCTGGGGGTCCATGACGTTCAGCCCGTAGTGGTTGATCAGCATCGTCTGCTGCTTGAGCCACAGGCCCCAGCAGTCCTGGCAGATGTTCTCGACGATGCGCTGTCCAATCGCGCCCGGGAAAGGCGGGCGCTCGAAGCCGGGCTTGGTCTGCCCGCACCGCGTGCATTTGATCTCTGGCATAAAGCTCCTTGTAGCTGTCGCAATTTAGTGGCCTCGTCGGGAACGGGAGAC
>CBHWBX010000105.1:0-10900 GCA_966111935.1 uncultured Gemmatimonadaceae bacterium | reverse complement strand
CACGCCTACCGCGAGCCCGGCGCAGGATCCGGCGGCGGCTCTGCAGAGCGCGCCGCGCGTGCTCATCATCGACGACGAGTCGTCGATTCGCGCGGCATTGCGGCGGTTCTTCACCCGTCGCGGCTGGAACGTCGACGAAGCCGAGGATGGCGCCGAAGGGTTGTCGACGATGCTCTCGGGGAAGGTCGAGTTCACGGTCATCATCTCCGACCTGAAGATGCCCGGATGCTCAGGCGTGGAGCTGCACGACCACGTCGCGGCGGTGGCGCCGGAGATCCTCGAGCGGATCATCTTCTCGACCGGCGACGTCGCGAGCCGCGACGCCGCGGAGTTCGTGCAGCGGACGCGCTGCAAGGTCATGCAGAAGCCGTTCGAGCTGCGCGCGCTCGAGTCGGTCGTGAACCGGATGCGGGAGATGGCCGCGGCGTCCTGAGCCGCGGCGGTATGGTTCTTGTCCTTGCCGGGGGCATATGATCCCGGCATTCGTCAATCCGCGGGCGGGGAACGCGGCGGCAGCGCGCGAGGCGCTCCGCGCCGCCGGCGGATTCGACATCCGCGAGATCCCGCCGGACACCCTCGCCGAGCAGACGCGCGCCGCGGTGAAGGAAGGGGCGACGCGGATTCTCGTCGCCGGCGGCGATGGCTCGATCGGCAGCGCGGCGAACGTGCTGGCCGGGACCGGCGTGGAGCTGGCGATCCTTCCCTGCGGGACGCTCAATCATCTGGCGAAGGATCTCGAGCTGCCGCTCGACCTGGGAGAAGCGGCCAAGTTCGCGCTGTTCGGCAAGTCGGCGCCGGTCGACGCCGCGGTGGTGAACGATCGGATCTTTCTGAACACGAGCTCGGTCGGTGCGTACGTGTCCTTCGTGCGACTGCGCGAGCGGCTCGAGCGCCGGCTCGGCTATCGCATCGCGTCGCTCGTCGCCGGCTTTCGGATGCTCTTTCACATGCCGACGTTCCGCATCGCGCTCGAGGTCGAGGGACAGAGTCGCGAGTACGTGACGCCGCTCGTCTTCATCGGCGTCGGTGAGCGGGAGCTCAAGCTGCCGACGCTCGGGTCGCGCGTGGCGAACGGTCGGCCGGGTTTGCACGTGATGGTGGTCCGCGAGCGGTCGGGCGGACGCGCGCTCGCACTCGGCCTGGCCGCCGCGGCGCGCGGCGTGAAGGCGGTGGCCAAGACGCCGGCGCTCGATTCGTTCATCGTGGACCGCTGCACCATCCATCCACGCGTCCCCCGCATCGCGCTCGACGGCGAGATCGTCACGGAGGCGTCGCCGCTCCAGTACAAACACGTCCCGGGGCATCTGCGGGTCGTATCCGCGAAATAGGGTCATCCGGAGCACAGCGAAGGCCCCCTTTGCCGCTTCGCTCCTCAGGATGACAACGCTCGGCGAACGAAAGTACCTTTGTATGTATGCCCACCGCCGTCGCTCCTCGCATCGATCAGGCTCTCGCTGAACGGCTCGCCCGCATCGTCGGGGCGAAGCGTGTGCTGTTCAAGCCGAGCGAGCTGGTGACGTACACCTCAGACGGCCTGCCCTCGTATCACAAGCAGCCGGGGCTCGCCGTCTTCCCCGGGACCCGCGACGAAGTGATCGCCGTCGTGCGCGAGCTCGCGGCGTGCGGCGTTCCGTTCGTGCCGCGCGGCGCTGGCACCGGGCTTTCCGGCGGCGCGCTCGCCGACGGCGTGGTGCTGATCGGGCTGAATCGGCTGTCGCGCGTGCTCTCGGTCGACGCCGAGAACGGATTGGCGGTCGTCGAGCCGGGCGTCGTGAACGTCTCGCTGAGCCGCGCCGTGGCCGCGCACGGGCTGCACTACGCGCCCGACCCGTCGAGCCAGGCGGCGTGCACCATCGGCGGAAACATCGCCGAGAATGCGGGGGGACCGCACTGCCTGAAGTACGGCGTGACGACGAACCACGTCGTCGCGCTCACCGTAGTGCTCGCGAGCGGCGAGGTCGTGACGCTCGGCAATGCGCGCGGCGAGAACGACGGCTACGATCTCGTCGGCGCGTTCGTCGGATCGGAAGGGTGCTTCGGTGTGGTGCTCGACGCGACGGTGAAGCTGTCGCGCAACCCGGAAGCGGTGCGGACGCTGCTCGCCGACTTCATGTCGCTCGACGCCGCGGCGCGCGCCGTCTCGGCGATCATCGCGACCGGCATCATCCCCGCCGCGCTCGAGATGATCGACCAGGCGACGGTGCGCGCGGTCGAAGCGTCGATCTATGCGGCCGGCTATCCGACCGATGCCGAAGCGGTGCTGCTGATCGAAGTGGACGGCGCGCTTGCCGGAATCGAGCGCGACGTCGATACGATCGAGCGGATCTGCCGCGAGAACGACGCGCGCTCGGTGCGCATCGCCCGCGACGAGGTCGAGCGCACGAAGCTCTGGCAGGGACGGAAGAAAGCGTTCGGCGCGATGGGGCGTCTCGCGCCGCATCTCGTGATCCAGGATGCCGTGGTGCCGCGCACGCGCCTGCCCGCGGTGCTCGCCGAGATCCACCGCATCGGCGAGCGGAATCGCGTGCGCGTCTGCAACGTGTTCCACGCCGGCGACGGCAACCTGCATCCGAACATCCCGTACGACGCGTCCGATCCCGACGAGACGGAGCGCGTCCATCACGCGATGCGCGAGATCATGGAGCTGTGCGTCAGCGCCGGGGGCACGATCACCGGCGAGCACGGGGTCGGGATCGACAAGCTGCCATACATGGAGCTGATCTTCTCCGAAGACTCGCTCGCCGCGATGTGCTCGCTGCGCGAAGTGTTCGACCCGGATCGACGCTCCAACCCCGGCAAGACGATCCCCGTGCATTCCTGTCGAGAGTGGCACATGGCGCCCGCGGCGCGGCGGTTCGCATGACGGCAACGATGTCCGACGTCGCGGTGACGGCGCTGCGCGATCGCGTTCGCGACGCCGCGACTCGCGGAGCATCGCTGCGCATCGCCGGCAATGGCCGCTGGCTCGACGCCGGTCGCCCGGTGCGTGCGACGGAGACGCTGCCGACGCGCGAGCTCGCGGGAATCGTCGAGTATGTGCCGGGCGATCTCACGCTCACCGCGCGCGCCGGGACGACGCTCGCCGAGATCCGCGAAGCGACGTCGCCGCACAACCAGTGGCTCGCCCTCGATCCGCACGGCGACGATGAAGGCACGCTCGGCGCGACGGTCGCGACGGCCTCCGCGGGTCCGCTGGCGACGCACTTTGGCACGCCGCGCGATCTCGTGCTCGGCGCGGAGTTCGTGAGCGGCGCCGGCGCCGTCGTGCGCGGCGGCGGGCGCGTCGTGAAGAACGTCGCCGGGTTCGATCTCACCCGGTTGATCATCGGATCGTGGGGGACGCTCGGCGTGCTCACGGAGATCACGGTGCGCCTGCACGCGCGTCCCGCGAGCGACGTCACCTGCGCCGCGCGGATCGATCCGTCACACGTCGGACGCGTGCGCACGCTGCTCCGGCGCCTGCCCTTCACCCCGTTCGCGTGTGAGGTGCTCAACACCACGCTCGCGCAACGACTGCTCGGACGCGCCGAGACGACGGTGCTCTTCCGCCTCGGCGGCAATGCCGACGACGTGGCCGCACAGCGTACCGCGCTCGCCGAGCTGGGCGAGCTCGCCGATGTGAATCCCGCGGTGTGGACGGGTCTTCGCTCCGCCGATGCCGATGCCCTCGCCGTCGTGCGACTCTCGGACTCGCCGTCGAACATCGAGTCGACCTGGAGTGCGTCGGCGCGCATCGACGGCGCACTCGTGCATGCATCGCCGGCGCGCGGCATCGTGCGCGCGATCGTGCCCGTCGGTCATGCGGCGGCGACCGCGGTGAGCGACGTGCCCGCGGGCATGACGGTGATCGGCGAGCGCTTGCCGGCGTCCCTCTGGGCGCGCGTCCCCTTCCAGCGCGGCGCACTGCCGCCGCGCATCAAAGCCGCGTTCGATCCGTCGAACGTGTTGAACCCCGGCATTCTCGGAATCACCGCGTGAGCGCACCTGTCGTCGTTCCGCCGGAGTGCGCACTGCCCGACAGTCCGCTCGCCCATGCGCGCGCGGGCATCGACGCGTGCGTGCACTGCGGCTTCTGCCTGCAAGCCTGCCCGACCTATCTCACTCTCGAGGACGAGAACGACAGCCCGCGCGGCCGGATCGTGCTCATGCGATCGCTGCTCGAGGGGACGCTTCCTCCCGAGAGCGAGAGCGTGCAGACGCACATCGCGCAGTGCCTCGGCTGCCGCGCCTGCGAGACGGCGTGTCCGTCGGGCGTGCCGTATGGCTCGCTGCTCGAGGCGACGCGCGCGACGCTCGCGCGGCACGAGCCGATCCCATTCGTCGCGCGGGTGATCTTGTCGGTGTTCGAGCGTCCGTGGCTGATGCGTCTCGCGATGTTCGGCGGCCGAGTCGCGCGCGCGACCGGTATCGCGCGCGTCGGCGCGAAGCTGCCGGGGCGAATCGGCTTCGCGATGGCAATGCTCGCGTCGACCGATCGTCCGGTCTCTGAAGCGCGACCGGCGATCAAGGGAACGGGCGAGCGCGGCACCGTGGCGCTGCTCACGGGCTGCGTGATGGAGGGACTGTTCACGGCGACGAACCGCGCGACCGAGCGGACGCTCACGGCGAACGACTACGCGCTGCACAGCGCGCAGGGCCAGCGCTGCTGCGGCGCGCTGCACGCGCACGCCGGCGACGACGAGGCGGCGCGCCGTCTGGCGCGCGCGAACATCGAAGCGTTCGAGCGTGCGAACGTCGACTACATCTGCGTGAACGCCGCCGGATGCGGCGCGATGATGAAGGAGTACGGGCATCTCCTCTCCGCCGATCCGGAGTGGGCCGAGCGGGCGGCGCGCATCTCGGCGAAGGTGCGCGACGTGAGCGAGCTGCTCGCCGCGGCGGGCCCGAAGCGCGGCGGCGCGGTGAAGGTCCGGGTCGCCTACGACGCGCCCAGCCACCTGCTCCACGCGCAGCGCATCGCGTATCCGCCGCTCGATGTGTTGCGCGCGATTCCGGAGCTCGAGCTCGTGCCGCTCAACGAGAGCGAGATGTGCTGCGGCAGCGCCGGCATCTACAATCTCGTCGAGCCGGACGTGTCCGATCGGGTGCTCGATCGCAAGCTCGCGAACATCGGCGCGAGCGCGCCCGAGCTCGTCGCGACGGGCAATCCGGGATGTCTGATGCAGATCGGCGCCGGGCTTATCCGCGCGGCGGCTCCGGTCCGGGCCGTGCATCCGGTCGAGCTGCTGGATGAGAGTTACGCCGTAGCGCGTCCCGAATAGCCCGGTTTACTTACGAACATGGTGGATGCCGCGCTTCTCGAGCTCGAGGGGATCGTCTTCGACACTCGCGAGCTGCGTCGAAACAGCCTTCAGGACGCGCTTCGCGATCACGGCCTCGCGTCGACGATCGACGACGACCACCTCGACGGTCACACGCCGCGCGCGTCCGCGCTCGCCGCGCTCTCGCGGCAGGGTGTCGTCGGCGACGACGTGCTGCTGGACCTCGTGGTCTTTGCCGCCGAGCGACATTTCACGTCGCGGCTCGCCGTGACGGGCGCCGCGCTGTGCGACGGCGCGCTCGACTTCGTGCGCGAAGCGTCAGGGAACGCGCGACTCGCCGCCGTGACGCGCGCCCGCCGCGCCGATACCGATACCATGCTCCGACTCGCTTCACTCTCAGAGTTCTTCACCCTCATCGTCTCCGCGGACGACGTCCTCGATCCCAAGCCCGCGGCCGAGGGACATCGTCTGGCCATCGAGCGGCTTGCGCGCCGGCGTCCGCTCGCGCCGACGGCGACGATCGCGATCGAGGACGGCGAGAGCGGCATTCGCGCCGCGCGCGCGGCGGGCATCCGCTGCGTCGCCGTCGGATCGATCCCCGCGCACATCGCGATGGAGGCCGACGCGTACGTGCCGTCGGTCGCCGGCCAGACGATGCGCGCGCTCGACGCGCTCACGCGTCCGGGACAGGAGCACGTACAATGACCAACCCGAGCGTCGCCGACATCGGCGGCCAGGACGTCGTCGTCGCCTACAACGACGTCAGCACCGAATACGACGCGCTGCGCGGCGGCGCGATCCTCGTCGATCGCAGCCACCGCGGACGGATGCGCTTCTTCGGCCCGAAGTCGGCCGAGGCGCTCACCGGCCTCGTGACGAGCGACATCATCGGCATTCAGCCGGGACACGGCCGATACGGCGCGGCGCTGTCGGCGAAGGGACGCATCATCGCCGACGTGCGCGTGTTCGGATCGCACGAGTCGTATCTCGTCGACACGCCGCCGCGCGCCTGGACGAACTTCTCGACGATGGTGAAGAAGTACGTGAACCCGCGCGTCTCCGGCTACCGCGACGAGTCGCATGCGATTCGCGACGTCGGGGTGTTCGGCACGGAGTCGCGACGGATCGTCGCATCCCTCGCGCACGTCTCCGCCGACGCGCTCGCGGTGCTGCCGAACTACGCGCACCACCAGGGCACGATCGACGGCGTGCCGGTGACGATCGTGCGCTCGCCGGACATCGGCGTCGAAGGGTACGAGCTGTTCGTGCCGTTCGAGATGCTCGATCGCGTCTGGACGCTCGCGTCCGCGCACGGCGCGACGCCGGCGGGACTCGCGGCGTGGGAGATCGCGCGCGTCGAAGCGGGACGCCCCGAATGGGGGATCGACATCGACGACACCACGATTCCGCAGGAAGCGAACTTCGACGAGCTCGAAGCGATCTCGTACACGAAGGGGTGCTACATCGGGCAGGAAGTCGTCGCGCGCGTGCACTTCCGCGGCCACGTGAATCGTCACCTGCGCGGCATCCGCGCCGCGGGCACCGACGCGCCGCCGACCGGCGCGCAATTGATCGACGACGCGGGCAATCACGTCGGCGACGTGCGCAGCTCGGTGTCATCGCCGCGGCTCGGCGGGATCGCGATCGGGATGGTGCGCCGCGAGATCACACCGGGCGTCAGCCTCAACGCGAAGTGGGAGACGGGCGAGCAACGCGTCGACGTGACGCTGCTGCCCTTCCCGATCTAGCGCGCGTGGGACGCGCCCTCGTCACCGGCGCGACCGGTCTCGTCGGATCGCATCTCGTCGAACGCCTGCGCGCCGACGGCTGGGACGTGCGCGCGCTCGTGCGCACGCCCTCGCCCTGGCTCGAGCAGCGCGGCGTCGAATGTATGCGCGGCGACGTGCTCGACGCCGACGCATTCGCGCGCGCCGCGCGCGGTACCGACGTCGTCTTCCACACGGCGGCGGCGATCACGCCGAGCGGCGGCTGGGAGTCGTATCGGCGGCTGAACATCGACGGCACCGACAACGCGATCAACGCCGCGGCATCGGCCGGTGCGCGGCTGCTGCATCTGAGCAGCGTCGCCGTGTACGGACCCGATGCGCGGTTCCGTGCCGACGGCGCGAAGACTTCCGAGGATTCGCCGCTCGTGCCGCTGCCGGAGGGCGCGTTCTACGCGCGCTCGAAGCGCGAGTCGGAGGAGCGCGTGATGGCCGCCTACAAGGCGGGGCGCGTGTGGGCGACGGCCGTGCGTCCGGACGTGATCTACGGACCGCGCGACCGCCAATTCATCCCGCGCATCGCGCGTGTGCTTCGCCACGGATACGCGCCGCTCATCGCCGGCGGGACGTCGACGCTCGCGATCGTGCACGCGGCCAACGTCGCCGACGGCGCCGTGCGCGCGGCGATGCACGAGGGCGCGGCCGGTCGCGCGTACAATCTCGCGAACGACTTCGACGTGACCGTGCGCGACTTCGTCACGCTCGCCGCGCGCGGGCTCGGCAAGCAGGTCCGGTTCATTCGCATCCCGCTCGGCGTCGCGAGCGCCGGGTTCGCGACCTTTCGCGGCGTCGTGAAGGTGCTGACCGCAGGGAAGCTGAGCGTCGCGGCGAACGCGTCGCTGTCGATGCTGACCGAAGACAATCCATTCACCTCCGAGCGCGCGCGGCGCGAGCTCGGCTGGTCGCCGGTCGTTCATCCGAACGACGGCATCCCGGAGGCATTCCGCTGGTGGCTGACGAATCACCGTTAGAGCGCAGCGCGCTCAAGGAGTGGGCCGTGCTCGTCGACGCGATGCTGCGCGGCGAGCTCGTGGCGATGATCCGCAAGGGCGGCATCCGCGAGCAGCGCGCCGGCTTCTCGGTGCGGCACGACCGGTTCCTGCTCTATCCGACCTTCTTTCACGAGAAGGCGATCGAGCTCGCGCCGCGCTACGTGCCGCAGCTCGAGACTTCGCATGCGCGGAAGCCCGACGAAGGAACGATCCGCATCGAAGCCGTCGCCGACGTCGTCGGCGTGTGGCAGGTATCGGAGCTCGAGACATTGCGGGCGATCGAAGGCGAGCACGGCATGGCGTGGAACGCCGTCGAGTCGCGATTCCACTACAAGAACAAGCCGGGGGTGCAGGTGATCGCTGTCCGCGTATCGCGCCTCGCGACACCGGTCATCGTGCCGGAGACGCGCCGCTACCTCGGCTGTGTCTCTTGGGTCGAGCTCGACGAGCCGGTGGATGTATCGAATGCCGAGCCCGTGCTCGACGACGCCAGCCTGATGATGCGCGTCGCCCGACTGAAGAACGCGCTCGGCTAGCCCGCGCGGCGTATTAGAGAATAGAAAACGGGCGCGACTTTCGTCGCGCCCGTTTTCAAACTCAGCAGATGGAGCCGAATTACGGCTTCTTCGTGCCCTTGGCCGTGCTGTCCTTCTTGGCGCTGTCGGCCTTCATGGTCGAATCCATCTTGTGCGTCGTGTCCATCTTCATGCCGGTGTCGGCCGTCGCGGCCGGAGCCGGAGCCGGCGCCATCGCGGGCGTCGCGGTATCCTTGGCGGCATTCTCAGACTTGGAGCAAGCAGCGACCGCGAACACAGCGGCGACGAAAGCCAGGCGCTTCATGATATTCTCCTGAAGAATAGAAATGGTATCTGACGCGTGGTCCGTTGCACGCGATCCCGCTCTATACGAGCGCTGGAAAGTTAGGGAGCCCAGAATGCGTGTCAAGACGCGCCCAGCAATAGAAGCTGCACCTTCCAGGCCAACTAGTCCCACCCCTGGACTGACCCTAGGTTGCATTGCAGCCCTCCCGGAGCCGGACATGATCGATCAGCCAGCGTCCCCCGACACCAAAATCGTTCGTGGAGCCTGTCCCCACGACTGCCCGGACACCTGCGCGATGCTCGTGACCGTCCAGTCTGGGCGTGCCGTACGCGTCGGAGGTGACCCCGATCACCCCGTCACGCAGGGTTTCCTCTGTACCAAGGTCAATCGGTACGTCGAGCGAACGTACCATCGCGATCGCCTCCAGTTTCCGATGCGGCGGACGGGGCCCAAGGGGTCCGGCCAGTTCGAGCGCATCAGCTGGGACGAGGCCATCGACGAGATCGCGACGCGGCTGAACGAGATCCGCCGGTCGCCCGACGGGCCGCAGGCGATTCTGCCGTACTCGTACGCCGGGACCATGGGCCTGGTTCAGGGCGAGACGATGGACCATCGCTTCTTCCATTCGATCGGCGCCTCGATGCTCGACCGGACGATCTGCGCTACCGCCGGTGCGGCCGGCATGCGCATGACCGTCGGCGCGAACATCGGCACGGACATCGAAGGGGTCCCGCACAGCGACCTGATTCTGCTCTGGGGCACCAACACCCTCACGGCGAATCCGCACCTCTGGCCGTTCATCACGCAGGCGCGTGAGAAGGGCGCGACGGTGATCGCGATCGACCCGATCCGCACGCGCACCGCCGCGCAGTGCGACGAATGGATCGCGATCCGTCCGGGCACGGACGCGGCCCTTGCGCTCGGGATCATGCACGTCGTCCTCGAGCGCGGGCTCCAGGACGACGCGTACATTGCCGCGCACACGCTCGGCTTCGACCAGCTGCGCGAGCGGGTGCGCGAGTATCCGCCGGAGCGCGTGAGCGCGATCACCGGCATTCCCGTCGAGACGATCGTCTCGCTCGGCGAGCGGTACGGCCGCGCGAAGGCGGCGTTCATCCGTGTGAACTACGGCCTCCAGCGCCATGGCGGCGGCGCCATGGCCGTGCGCACGATCGCCTGCCTGTCGGCGGTCACGGGCCACTGGAAGCACCCTGGCGGCGGCGTCCAGCTCTCGTCGAGCGCCAACTTCGCCTTCGACAAGGCGAAGCTCCATCGCGCCGACCTCTCGCCGAACGTCCGCACGATCAACATGTCGACGCTCGGCGAAGCGCTCACGCGTCCCGACGCCGGCGTCGGCGGCCCGCCGGTGAAGGCGATCGTCGTCTACAACTCGAATCCGGCGGCGGTCGCGCCGCAGCGGTCCTCGGTGCTCGAAGGCTTCCGCCGCCCGGACCTGTTCACGGTCGTGATGGAGCACTTCCAGACCGACACCGCGGACTACGCCGACATCCTGCTGCCGGCGACGACGCAGCTCGAGCACTGGGACATCCATTACTCGTACGGGCATCTGTACGTGTCGCTCAACCAGCCGTCGATCGACCCGGTGGGCGAGGCGCTGCCGAACAGCGAGATCTTCCGCCGGATCGCGGCGCGGATGGGGCTCGACGATCCCTGCCTGCGCGACGACGACATCACGCTGATTCGCCAGGCGCTCGGCTCGGGGCACGAGAAGATGCGCGGCATCACCTTCGAGGGGCTGTGCGAGACGGGGTGGCAGCGGCTGAACCTGCCGAAGCCCTTCCTGCCGTTCGCCGAAGGCGGATTCCTCACGCCGTCCGGCAAGTGCGAGCTCTTCTCGCAGCGGATGGCCGACATGGGGCTCGACCCGCTGCCGTCGTTCACGCCGCCGCACGAGTTCCCCGACGCCGTCCCCGAGCTCGCGGCGCGCTATCCGCTGACGCTGATCTCGTCGCCGGCACACCAGTTTTTGAATTCTACTTTCGTGAACAGCGACGCACTGCGCCGCGCGGCGCGCGAGCCG
>CBHWBX010000104.1:0-10908 GCA_966111935.1 uncultured Gemmatimonadaceae bacterium | reverse complement strand
CTGGCCGCTGCGGTCCCATGACTTGATGGCACGGAGGGGCGCGGGGCTGTCGATGAATGTGGTCAGGGCGTGCACAGGTTTCCTTCGGGTCGCTCAGTTTGACAAAAAAAAACCGCCGCCCGAAGGCGGCGGTTCTTGAATCGTAGTGTTCAGCGAACGCCGGCGGGAGCGGGACGCTCGCGCTTGCGCTCTTCGGCGAGGGCGCGGCTGTGGCCCTTGTTGCCGGAGTCCGCCGTGCGCGGCCACTTGTGCTCGATCCAGAGGAGGACCGGGCCGGCGATGTAGATCGAGCTGAACGTACCGGTGAAGACACCGAACGCCATGACCCACGAGAACGGACGAATGACTTCGCCGGCGAAGAAGAGGAGCGCCAGCGTCGCGGCGAGCACCGTCGCGTGGGTCAGGACCGAACGCGGAAGAGTCTCGTTGATCGAGCGGTTGAGAACCTCGCGGAGCGATTCCTTGCGCTGCTTCTTCAGGTTCTCACGCACGCGATCGAAGATGATGATCGTGTCGTTGAGCGAGTAGCCGAGCACCGTCAGAAGCGCGGCGACCACGGTCAGCGAGATCTCGAGACGCATCATCGCCAGGAAGGCGAGCGTCGTGAGGATGTCGTGGCCGGTCGCGATCACGGCGGCGACGCCGAAGCGCCACTCGAAGCGGATCGCGAGGTAGATCAGCGTGACGATGAACGAGATGAGGATGGCGGTGATCGCCTTCGTCTTCAACTCGGCGCCGACGCGCGGACCAACCGATTCGGCGCGCTCGACCGTCGCCGGGTTATCCGGCAGCTTGGTCTTGAGCGTGGCGAGGATCTTTTGGCCGACGCTGTCGGCGTTGACCGCCGACGTCTCGCCTTCCTTCGGCGGCGACTTGATCTGGTACTGGCTCGCGGTGCCGAAGGTCGTGACTTCCGAGCCCTTGTAGCCCGCCTCGTCGACCGCCGAGCGAACGGCGTCCGCCGAAGCATCCTTGGCGAACTTCACGTTGACGACGGAGCCGCCGAGGAATTCGACGCTGTAGTTCAGCGCCTGGCCGTTGTAGCGCGCGGCGTGCACGCCGAGCAGCACGAGTCCGAGAAGGATGAAGGCCACCGTGCCGATGACCGACTGCTTCCAGAACTTGACGAAGTCGTAGTTCGTGTCGTGGAGAATGCGCAGCATGGGATGATTCTCAGATGCTCAGCGTCTGGGCGCCGCGCGAGCGGTTCAGCCACAGGAGGAAGAAGGTCCGCACCACGAAGATCGAGGTAACGAGGGACGCCGCGATACCGGCCATAAGGGTCACGGCGAAGCCCTTCACTGCACCGCTGCCGTACTGGTAGAGCACGGCGGCCGTGAGGATCGTCGACACGTTCGAGTCGATGATCGCGGGCATGGCGTGACGGAAGCCTTCGTCGATCGCGGTACGCACGGTCTTGCCGTGGCCGAGCTCTTCGCGGATGCGCTCGAAGATCAGCACGTTCGCGTCGAGCGCGATACCGATCGAGAGCACGAAGCCGGCGATACCCGCGAGCGTCAGCGTCGCGTCGAAACCGGCGAGCGCGGCGAGCGTGTAGAGGACGTACAGGACGAGGCCGCCAACCGCGAGCAGACCCGAGAAGCGGTAGTACACGACCATGATGACCACGACGAGCGCGACGGCGATGATCGCAGCCGTGAGGCCCTTGTGAATCGAGTCGTTACCCAGGCTCGGACCGATCTTCTGCGACTGCGCGACCCGGAGCGGAACCGGGAGCGCGCCGGCGCGCAGCACGAGCGCGAGGTCCTGCGCATCGGCGAGCGACTTGCCGCCCATCGTGATCTGACCGCGCGTGCGGATCGCCGACTGAATCACCGGCGGACGGCCCATCACGCGATTGTCGAGAATGATCGCCATGTAGTCGCCGATGTGCTTGCCCGTCTCCGAGCCGAAGCGGCGACCGCCTTCGTTGCTGAGCTGGAACTCGACGACGGTACCGTCGAGGGTGTTCTGGTTCGGCTGCGCGCCGGTCAGATAGTCACCGGTGATGATCGGCTTGGCATCGACGACGTAGAACGACTTGTACCAGCTGCCCTGGAGCGAAACCGAGTCGGTACCCGGCAGGAGCTGCTTGCCCGGCGGCAACGCGGCGGCGACGACCGAATCAGCGAGGTACGACGTGATCGTCGGAACGTTCTTCGACTCGACGTAGAACTCGCCCGGCGACTGACCCTGCTGGAGCAGGCTCGAGAACGCGCCACCCGCCTGAAGCTTGAGCGAGTCAGCCGCGTTCGCCGAATCCTTCGCCGCGGCGACGGCCTTCGACGTGTCTGCGGCCTTCTTCGTCGTGTCCGAGCTCAGGAGACCCTGGAGCCCCTTGTTCGCGGCGCCGGCCTTCGACGTGTCGGTCGAGGTCGAAGCGGCAACGAGGCCGCGCGCCTTGACGGCCGCGTCGAGCTTCGGAAGCGCGCGCTCGAGCGCCTGCGTCTTGTCGGTGATCTTGAACTCGAGGAAGGCCTGATCCTCGACGAGCTTGCGCGCGCGCTCCTCGTCGGAGATGCCCGGCAGCTGCACGACGATGCGGTTGCCCTGCTTCTCGACGACGGTCTCGGAGGTGCCGAAGCCCTCCATACGCGAGCGGACCGTCTTCAGCGCACGATCGATCGCTTCGGCCTTGGCCGACGGCGAGATCGCCTGCTTCGAGTCGTCCACCTCGAGCGCGAGATACATCCCGCCGCTCAGATCGAGACCGGGCTTGAGCGGAACACGACGGACCTTCTCGTCGTGCATCACGCCCTGAGCGTCACGCGTGCGGACGGTGACGTCGCGGGGGAAGAGCGCCCAGATCGAGAGGAGTGACAGGGCGACGATGATCGAGACGCGCCACTTCAGGGGCATACGACTGCGGGAAGGAGGTAGGGGTCGTACTAAGAGCCTTTAAAGTTAACTGGCTCTTAGGCTTGGGTCAACGCGAGCCGGGCGTCGGCGGCATCCCGGGCGAGCTGCGCCACAAGTGCATCGACGCTCTCGAACCGGGTGGTGTCCCGAAGACGACGTATCAGCTCGACCGAAACACGCTCGCCGTACCAGTCGCCACTCACGTCGAACAAATGGACTTCCAGAGTGCGCTCGAGGTCGCCGAAGGTCGGGCGTCCGCCGAGGTTCATCATACCGCCGAAGTGGCCGCGGGCCGTGCGCGCGCGAACGGCATATACCCCGTCGGGCGGGAGAAGTTTGCGCGCCGACGGAAGCGCGACGTTCAGCGTCGGGTACCCGAGATCGCGGCCGCGCTGCTCGCCGTGTACAACGGTTCCACTGAACGCATACGGACGTCCGAGCGAGCGCCGTGCACGCTCGAGATCGCCGTGGGCGATCGACGTGCGAATGGCGCTCGACGAGATCGGCGCGCCCGACAGATCCAGCGCCGCCGGAACAATCTCCACGGAGAAACCGAGCTCGGCGCCGAGCTTCTGGAGCGCGGTTGCGTCGCCCTGTCTTCCCCGCCCCAACCCGTGGTCGTAGCCGATCACGAGCTCCCGGACGCGGAAGCGATCGATCAGAATGTCGCGCACGAACTCCTCGGCCGAACGCCGCGCCAGATCCGGCGTGAACTCGAGGACCTCGACGTCGATCGGACCGTCGGCGGTGAGCGCGTCGAGCTGCTCGCCGTCGGGCGTGAGCAGCATGGGTGCGGCGGACGGGTTCACGACGGCGAGCGGATGCGGCCGGAAGGTCACGACGATCGGCGTCAGCCCCGCCTGCTCGGCGCGACGGCGCACGCGCGAGAGAATGTCGCGGTGGCCGAGGTGCACGCCGTCGAAGGTGCCGACAGTGACGACGGACCCGCGGGTCGAATCAGGCATCGCGAAGGACCAGCTTGGGACGGAGCTGCGAGCCTTCTCGTTCAGCGACGGCGACCAGCTCGCCGTGCTCGTCGAGGAGTGCCGTTCTCTTCGGTGCCGAAGGGGCCGTCGCGTCCGCTTCGCTGCCGCTCAGGATGGCATCGATGGCGTTGCCGTGGCTGACGCGGCCGAGCTCTTCGGGGGTCAGCACGCGCGTCGGCATCGACGGAATGGCGTCGCGAAGTGGAGCGAGGGTGAACTGGCCTTCCCGCAGCGCATCGACCGTCACCGCGCCGGCGACGTCGAACGGGCCGCTCCGAATGCGGCGCAGCGTCGTCAGGTGGGCTGCCGAGCCGGCGAGGCGGCCGAGGTCGCGCGCGAGGGCGCGGATGTAGGTGCCGCCGCCGCAGGTGATGCGCACACGGAGATCGGCGCCGTCGCGAGCGAGCACTCCCCAGTCATGGACGACGACACGCACCGGCGGAAGATCGAGCGGCTTACCGACGCGCGCCGCCGCGTAGGCGCGCTGCCCGTCGACCTGCTTGGCGGAATACGCGGGCGGGATCTGATCGATCTCGCCGGTCAGCCGAGCGATCGCGTCGCGGACGGCGTCGTCGGCCGGCGCGGGCGCTTCACGCGTCACGTCGCCGGTCACGTCGTCGGTATCGGTCTCGGCGCCGAAGCGGATCGTCGCGTCGTAGACCTTGGGCTCGCCGTCCGCGTACGGAATTAGTCGCGTCCCGCGACCAATTAAGACGACGAGGAGGCCCGTCGCGAACGGATCGAGGGTGCCGGCGTGTCCGACGCGGCGCGTACGCGCGGCGCGGCGCACGACGCAGACGACGTCGTGCGAGGTGATGCCGGCGGGCTTGTCGACGAGGAGCAGGCCGCTCGCGTTGTCGCGCGCCGCCGAGGGCGGGCGCTCAGTCGTCGTCGCCGCCATCCTCGGGCGTCTTGCCGTCCTTGATCTGAGCAAGCAGGTCCTCGATGCGCGCGGCGTGCGCGATGCTCTCGTCGGGCTTGAAGGTGATCTCGGGAGCGAGACGCAGGCGCAGGGCGCGCCCGACGCGCGAGCGCAGATGGCTCGCGACGCTCGCCAATCCCTCGAACGTCTGCTTTCGCTCCTCGTCGGAGCCCATCACGCTGACGAAGACCTTGGCGTGCCGGAGATCGCGCGTCACCTCGCAGCCCGTCACGGTGACGAGCGGCGAGATGCGCGGATCCTTGGCGTCGTTGCGGAGGAACAGCGCGACTTCCTCACGAATGGCCTCCGCCACGCGGTCGGCGCGGCGATGCTGCTCAGCCATGCGCTACCTCAGCTTGTGGCGATGGTCGACTCGAGGGTACGCGCGACCGATTCCGTGCGATAGCACTCGATCACGTCGCCGACCTTGATGTCGTTGAAGTTCTCCACGCCGATACCGCACTCGAAGCCTTCGCGCACTTCGCGGACGTCGTCCTTGAAGCGCTTGAGCGACGAGAGCGTGCCGTCGAAGATCTCGACGCCGTCGCGAATGACGCGGACGCGGCCCTGGCGGTTGATGATGCCGCTGCGCACCGAGCAGCCCGCGATCGTGCCGATGCGCGAGATCTTGAAGACGTCGCGGACCTCGGCTTCGCCGATGACCACTTCGCGCTCTTCCGGACGGAGCATGCCTTCCATCGCCGCGCGAACATCGGCGACCGCCTCGTAGATGATGCGGTACAGCTTGATGTCGACGCCTTCGCGTTCGGCCGCGTTGCGCGCGTTGTTGTCCGGACGCACGTGGAAGCCGATGATGATCGCGCCGGCCGAGCGCGCGAGCAGGATGTCCGACTCGGTGATCGCGCCGACGCCGCGGTGCACGACTTCGACCTTCACTTCCGGCGTGGACAGACCGATGAGCGCGTCGGCGAGTGCTTCCGCCGGACCGCCCTGGTCCGCCTTGATGATGACGTTGAGCGTGTGCATACCGCCCGCCGCCACCTGGCCCATGAAGTCCTCGAGCGTGACGCCACCGCGGGTGCCGCGACGGCTCTTCGCTTCGCGATCGAGACGCTCACGACGCTGCGCGACTTCACGCGCCGCGGCGGCGTCTTCGACGACGAGCACCTGGTCGCCGGCCATCGGAACGCCGGTGAAGCCGAGGATGACCGCCGGGATCGCCGGGCCGGCCTGCTTGATGTTCTTGCCACGCTCGTCGAGCAGCGCGCGAACGCGGCCCGAGTACATGCCGGCGATGAAGTCGTCGCCGACCTTGAGGGTACCGTTCTGGACGAGCACCGTCGCGACCGGGCCCTTGCCCGGATCGAGCTGCGCTTCGACGACCGCGCCGGAGGCGCGGCGGTTCGGGTTCGCCTTGAGGTCGAGGATCTCGGCCTGGAGGAGAATCTGATCGAGAATCTGGTTGACGTTGGTGCCCTTCTTCGCCGAGATCTCGCTGGAGAGCGTGGTGCCGCCGAACTCCTCGAGCACGACGCTGTGCTGGAGAAGCTCCTGCTTGACCTTCATCGGGTTCGCCTGCGGCAGATCGATCTTGTTGATCGCGACGATGAGCGGCACGCCGGCGTTCTTGGCGTGCGAGATCGCTTCGATCGTCTGCGGCATGACCGAGTCGTCCGCGGCAACGACGAGCACGACGATGTCCGTCACCTGCGCGCCGCGGGCGCGCATGGCGGTGAACGCTTCGTGACCCGGCGTGTCGAGGAAGGTGATGTTCTTGCCGTTCGGCAGCGACACATGGTACGCGCCGATGTGCTGCGTGATGCCGCCCGCTTCACCCGCGACGACGTTCGCGTTGCGGATGTAGTCGAGGAGCGACGTCTTACCATGGTCGACGTGACCCATGATCGTGACGACGGGCGGACGCGGCTGGAGGTCTTCGGGCTTGTCCGCTTCCGCGGCGACGCCCGCTTCCTCGGCCTGGTATTCATCTTCGCGAACGGCCTGGAAGCCGAACTCGCCGGCGATGAGCTCGATCTGGTCGAAGTCGAGGCGCTGGTTGATGGTGACCATCAACCCGAGGTTCTTGAAGGCGAAGGCGACGATTTCCGTGGCCGCGATCTTCAGAATCTGGGCGAGCTCGCTGACCGTGATGAACTCGTTGACGCGAACGGTCTTTCTCTCGCGCTCGGCCTCTGCGGCGCGTGCCGCCTCGGCCTCCTCGCGCGAACCACGGCGCATGTCGCTCGACGAACGCCGCGACGGCCCGCCACGGAGGGCAGCCATCGTCTTGGAAATGTTCGCATCCACTGCTTCCTGATCGACCGCTCCGCGCTTGCCCTTCTTGCGGCGGCCACCACGGTCGGCAACGCCGGCACCACCGCCGCCGCCGCCACCCTGCTGGCCTGGACCACCGGCGCCCTGCGGACGACGATCATCGCGACGCTGCCCACCCGGGCCACCGCCCGGCGCAGCCGAAGCGATCGGACGCGGCGGAAAACCGCCGCTGCTGGCGACCGGACGCGGGCGCGGCGCACCCGGCGTGATCGGACGCGGACGCGGACGCTCCGGCGTGGCCGGATGCGAGTGCGCGGTCGTCGGAGCGGGACGCGGCGTGTCGGCGACGGGGGCCGCGGGACGCGGGACTTCGACTTCGGTGGGGTTCGCAGCGGCGTGTGCGGCAGCGCGAGCTTCACGCTCGCGCTGCTGACGCTCGCGCACTTCGGCTTCGGCGGCTTCGGCGGCGGCACGGGCCGCTTCTTCCGCGCGGAGCGCCTCGATGCGGGCCGCTTCGATACGCGCCGCTTCCGCGGCAGCAGCCTCGCGGGCGGCCTGCTCTTCGGCGGCGACACGCGCGGCTTCCGCGGCCGCAGCAGCCTGTTCTTCGGCCGCGGCCTGGACGTCGGCGGCCTTGCGGCGCCGGCGAACCGGCTCGGCGGCGCCGGCCGGCTCGGGCGTCGGCTCGGGGGCCGCGGCGGTCGTGCTGGTGCGACGACGACGCGCGGTGGGCGCGGGCGCGGTCTGCTTCTCGGCGCGGGCGCGCTTCTCACGCTCCCAACGCGCCCGGATACGAGCGACCTGGTCGTCGGTGAGCATACTCATGTGGCTGCGAACCGGAATGTCCATTGAGCGGAGGAGGGATTGGACCTCATCCGCCGACACGCCGAATTCGTTCGCCAACTCACTGACTGAAAGCTTGCTCAAACATCCTCCGGGGGGCCCTTCCGGGCCGACTCAATTTCACCTTCAACGATCTGGTGATCGCTCCTCACTTCGGCGCTACGCGCCTTTGCTCGGAGTTCCGCCTTCGACAATTTGACGCACCCCGGCAGCCAACTGCCGGTCGACGATGCCCACCACCGCCGTCTGGTCCCGCCCGACCGCGGCTCCAAGTTCATCCGCAGACGGAACTTCAATAAACCTAACGCGCCGAGCGTTTAGCAGCGGCACGATCTTCTCGAGGCTGTTCGGCGACGCGTCGGTGGCCACGACTGCAAGGAACACCTTGTTGCTGCGCGCCGCCTCCCGCACCTGCTTGACGCCCACCACGGCCCCACGCCCCCGCACTCCCAGCCCGAGCAAGCGCATGACGCGCTGGCGCTCCGCGGTGTTCATCGCCTCTCCTTACGCTGCCGGCGTATCCTCGCCGCCGGCTGCTTCTTCGTTTGCATCGTCCATCGTCAGCTCGTCGATCATCGCCATGATGCGATCCGCTTCCTCGGGCGCGATGCCGGGGAGCTTGAGGACATCCTCACGCTCGAGATCGATGATGTCGTTCAGCGTGCGATAGCCCGCGTCCTCGAGCACGGCGACCGTCGCCGGCGGCATGCCGGTGATGTCGGACAGCCGAACATCGGTCTCCTCGCCCTCTTCCGGGAGGGGCGCGAAGATCTGGCCTTCGCCGCCGCCCTTCTCCATCCACTCCCGGCTCGAGTAGAGATCGATCTTCCAGCCGGTGAGCTCGGAGGCGAGACGCACGTTCTGCCCGTTGCGGCCGATCGCCAGCGAGAGCTGGTCTTCGTCCACGACGGCCTGAATGGTCTTGGTGGCCGGGTCGCTGAACACGCGCGCGACCTTGGCCGGCGCGAGCGCCAGCTTGGCGAAGCGCTCCGGATCGGGCGACCAGGGCACGATGTCGATGCGCTCGCCGTTCAACTCGTTGACGACCGCCTGGACGCGCGAGCCCTTGAGGCCGACGCACGCGCCCACGGGATCGATCGAGTCGTCACGGGAGAACACGGCAATTTTCGTCCGGCTACCCACTTCGCGGGCAGCCGCCCGGATCTCCACGATGTTCTGCTGGATCTCGGGCACTTCGAGCTTGAAGAGCGCCTTCACGAAGAGCGGGTCCCCACGGCTCAGAATGAGGCGCGGTCCCTTGGGCGTCTCTTCGACGCGCTTGAGGACGGCGCGGATCGGCTCGCCCTGGTGATAGTGCTCGCGATGATTCTGCTCGCGATACGGGATGATCGCTTCGGCTTCGCGGAACTTGTTCAGCATGACGACGAGCTTGCCGCGCTCGATCTGCTGGACCTCGCCGGACAGGAGGTCGCCGACGCGCGTCGCGAACTCGTCGCGGATGCGGGTGCGCTCGCCTTCACGGACGCGCTGAATGATGCGCTGCTTGGCCGCCTGGACGGCGGCGCGCCCGAAGACGGCGAAGTCGATGGGCTCTTCCATCACGTCGCCGAGTTCGAAGCTGTCGTCGAACGCCTTGGCGTCGTCGACCGAGATCTGATTGCTGGAGTCTTCGACGTTCTCGACGACGGTCTTCAGCAGGACGATGCGGATGTCGCCCTTGCCGTCATCGATGTCGACTTCGGCCTGCACGTTGGGGCCGTACTTCTTGGCGAGGGCGGCCAGGATACCGTCCGTCAGCAATGCGTACAGTTCCGCGCGATCGAGCTGCTTGGTGTTTGATACCTCGCGAAACGCGGCGAGAATCTCTGCAGAACTGACCATCCAGGACCCCTCGTGAATTACAGTTTGTCGCGCCCCGGCGATCGCTCGCCAGGCTCGCGTTTTTTTTAAATCTTGAACGCCAGCCGCGCCTCCTTGACGTCAGCCAGCGGTATGCGACGCTCGGTCTTTCTTCCCTTCTGATTGAGCTCGAGCGCCACCACTGCCGTTCCCACTCCTTCCTCGCCCTCGACGGCGAGAATCTTTCCTTCGAACCGACCGCCGTGCTCAGGCGCCAGCACGCTGGCCCACTGCCCGACGAAACGCGTCCAGTCGGCGGCGTTTTTCAACGGCCGCTCGCCCGGCGAAGACACCTGCAACACGTACTGCGGTGCGACCAGATCACTGCCGTCCAGACGCGCTTCCAATGCCCGAGACGCGAGCGCGCAGTCATCGACGCTGACCGCGGCCCCATCGCGCCGATCGATGCGAATCTCGATCAGCGGACGAGTTTTCGTCCCGGCGCGGCGAAGCTCAACAAGGTCGAATCCGACCGCGTCAAGCTCAGCAGCGACAACATCTTCCAGCGCGTCCTTCACATCCAGTCGAGGAAGTCGTCAAGAACAAAAAAATGTGGGGAGCCTCCCCCACATTTCACTCGCGACATACGGGTGTCGCGCAGCATTTCGAATTTAGGGGTGCTGGAGGAGGGAGTCAAGCGAATGACAAACACGCGAACGAAAAAGACGAAACCCGCGAAATGCCATTTCGTGGGTTTCGTTCTTCTTTTGCGCGTTTTGTAATTCAGACGTCGGCGATCATCACGCCGAGCTGCCGGCCTGGGTCGCCAGCGCGATGGCTGTAGAAGCGATCGTTGTTGCAGCGTGTGCACAACGGGCTGATCGAGATGTGGCGGACGCCGGCGGCGCGCGCGTGGTCGGCGATGATCGCGCGCAGATCGACTGTCGCCGGCTTGCCGGGGTTGGTCCCCGTGAGCTGCGCGTACACGTCGGCGCTGACCTCGTAGCACTTGCCGCAGATCGCCGGTCCGGTGTGCACGCGGAGCTCGCTCGCCGGAAAGCCGCGGCGCGTCAGCGCTTCGATGCCGCGGTCGATGATGCGGGCGGCGGTGCCGCGCCACCCCGAGTGCAGAAGCGCGATCGCGCCGGCCGGGTGCGCGACGAAGACGGGAACGCAATCGGCGACGGTGACGGCCATGCCGGTGCCCCGCTCCATCGATGCGTGACCGTCGGCGCTGTCGCCGCGCAGCCATCCTTCCCAGCC